>NZ_RZSG01001149.1:0-1375 GCF_003997725.1 Mesorhizobium sp. M4A.F.Ca.ET.050.02.1.1 | reverse complement strand
GAGCCTAAGGAAGACGTCGAGGCCAGATCCGCGGACGGCAAGGCGACCGACCGCGCGGAGCCTTGACTCTTCCGGATGCGTCCACTTGCGCCGGGTCTCGTCTTCCCAGCCGATCCGGACGGCATCCCCTTCTTTCGAGAGCGCAAGCCGAGCCCCACGAATTTCCTCGACACAGGCTTCCGTCGCCTCGTTCAACAAATCCCATGCGCTCGAAGCTGCGATCGGACCAAAGTGTCCTCTCGCCGCATCGCCCAACAATGTCGAACTCGTCACCTCGGAAAGGACGCCTCGACAGACAGCCGCATCGTCGATCGCCGCAACGATGTCGCCGGCGATCGGCTCGAGGATCGGCGTCGACAATCGCTGCCCAAAGCTTATGGGATCGCTTTCCGCCGTTCGTGCCAAATCGGTCGCCGCGCACGCATTCAGAATCATCTCATGAGAGAACGACACGCGCCCCGACCGTCGAGCCAGCAGGCCGGCTGCAAACAGCGCATCGCACTCGCCAAAACCCAGGCCTTCAGCGTGCATGAAATCGTCGAACTTCGCCTCCGCCATCGAGAATGCGATCTGCATATGCAGCGAGCTTGCGAGCCGCCTCAAGCCGAAAGATCCGGCCCGCGCGTGCCCAGCCAAACGCTTGCGGATGTATTGATCGATCAGAAGCAGGCGAGTGGCGTTGGCCTTCAGGTCGGCACCAATTTGCCCCACGAGAGCGGCCTCGATGCCCGATCCAACTGCCCGGAGCACGTCCAGAGCGACCGTTGTGAGTTGCCCTCCAACTGCTCGTGCTATCCGCTTCTTCAACTCCAAGCTCGGGGGAGCCACGGCTACCCCTCCGAGTCCAGCAAACTCGCCCGGTTTTGCATCTTGACCGGTGATGACGAGCAGTGCTCCCATCCGCCTCGCCAGTGCCCGGACACCACGGAGCGCCTCCGAGGCTGCCGCACCGAACTCGTTCGTGCCATCAATGATCAGAAAGACTGGCCGGTCGGAGCGCGCGACCGCGCGATAGAGCTTCGCCGGAGCACTGTCGGTGAGAAGCCCAACCTCCCTGCGCAGGCACTCGGCCCACGAGCCAGTGAAGTTCTTCGCGGCGATAAAGAAAGTCGGGTGTCCCGCCTCAGCAAGGCTCGCCGCGAGCCACTTCGCCATCAGGGACTTGCCGCAGCCGGAAGGGCCGCTGATGAAGCAGCCCGCATCCGCAGCAACCGCATCCATCATTTCCGCGCGTTGGTCGTCCGTCGCGGGGAGCCACGATTTTCCAT
Source organism: Mesorhizobium sp. M4A.F.Ca.ET.050.02.1.1 (assembly GCF_003997725.1). Taxonomy (NCBI): domain Bacteria; kingdom Pseudomonadati; phylum Pseudomonadota; class Alphaproteobacteria; order Hyphomicrobiales; family Phyllobacteriaceae; genus Mesorhizobium; species Mesorhizobium sp. M4A.F.Ca.ET.050.02.1.1. The sequence goes on along the minus strand of NZ_RZSG01001149.1, from coordinate 107 downwards.
CGCGTTCATATTCGGCCACAACAGCGGCGGCGTAGCTGGCAAGCAGTTCGAACTCCTCGCGCGCTTCTCGGCCCGCCGTGGCTTGATCCAAGGTCACAGGCCTTAGC
>NZ_RZSG01001148.1:0-1375 GCF_003997725.1 Mesorhizobium sp. M4A.F.Ca.ET.050.02.1.1 | reverse complement strand
GTTGCCGATGTCGAGGTGCGCGCTGCCAATGACGGAAGCTGGACGGTCGAGCTCAATGCCGAGACGCTGCCGCGCGTCCTGGTCGACAATGTCTATTTCGCCAGAGTTTCGGGCCACGCGAAGAACCAGGTTGAGAAGGATTTCCTGGCCGAATGCCTGCAGAACGCCAACTGGCTGACGCGCAGCCTCGACCAGCGGGCAAAGACCATCCTCAAAGTCGCGTCGGAGATCGTGCGCCAGCAGGACGCGTTCCTCGTCCATGGCGTGCGCCACCTCAAGCCGCTCAATCTGCGCACGGTGGCCGATGCCATCGGCATGCACGAATCGACTGTGAGCCGGGTCACGGCGAACAAATACATGCTGACGCCGCGCGGCGTCTTCGAACTGCGCTATTTCTTCACTGCCTCGATCGCTTCGGCGGGCGGTGGCGACGCGCATTCCTCTGAAGCGGTGCGCGACCGCATCAAGCAGTTGATCGACGAGGAAAAGCCCGTCGACGTGCTCTCCGACGACGCCATCGTCGATATGCTCAAGGAAAGTGGCGTGGACATCGCCCGGCGCACCGTCGCCAAGTACCGGGAGGGCATGAACATTCCCTCCTCCGTGCAGCGGCGGCGTGAAAAACGCGCGCTCGCCAGCGCCGGGCGCTGACCGCAGCTCTGAAAACGGCCGCGGCGTGGCCGGATTTCCACAGTTTTCAAGCTTCATTGACAAGCTGCAATGAAGTGTCTAGAAGCCCGCCCGCATGAGGCGGGTCTGATGCCCGCAGCGGATGGGACCGTCACGGCGAAGGCTTCGCGACGGCCAAGAAGGCAACTTGTGATCAACCGGAAAGTTCGGATTTAAAATCGGCGCGAGCGCCGCCGCAAAGCTTGTGCGCGCGGACCACGAGTATAAACTCGGGACAGTTTGAAGCCTGAGCAAGGAAGGTCAGTTTTCAGATGAAACTGCGCATTTCGGGAAAACACATGGATATCGGCGATGCGTTCCGTACGCGCATCAACGACCGTGTCGGCGAAGCGATCGGAAAATATTTCGATCGCGGTTTTTCAGGGCATGTCACGGTCATCAAATCGGGGTCGCGCTTTTCGGCCGACTGCATGATCCGGCTCGATTCCGGCGCCTCATTGCAGGCGACGGGCGACGCACAGGATCCCACGCTTGCCTTCGAGGCGGCGGCTGATCGCCTCGAAACCCGCCTTCGGCGCTACAAGCGCCGTCTGAAATCGCACAATTCCGGCAACGGCAATGGCGAGCCGACCGACATCGCCTATACGGTGATGGCCCCGCTTGCCGACGACGACGAGGAGATGCCGGAGAATTTCGCTCCGGCGGTTGTTGCCGAATCGACGATGACGCTGCGCACCATGTCGGT
>NZ_RZSG01001147.1:0-1381 GCF_003997725.1 Mesorhizobium sp. M4A.F.Ca.ET.050.02.1.1 | reverse complement strand
ACTTTGGCCTGCGGGTGCTCCTTGAGCAATTTGTCCGCCAGCGTGATGATCTGGCCGATCACCGCCTCCGATCCTGCGCCGGCGAGCGTCGGCGCCGAGACGCGGGCGACGACGTCGCCGCCGCGCTCGATCAGCGCGCCGCGCAGCTCCGTGCCGCCGAGATCGAAAGCGAGCGCGACCGTGTTCATCACGCGGCGGCCTTCAGGCCGTGCAGCCAGGCCATGCGCTGCGCGAGGTCGGGGTCGCCGAAGGCAAGCGAGCCAAGCACCACCGTATCGGCGCCGGCGGCGCGCAAGCTGGGCACCGTCTCGTGGCGGATGCCGCCGTCGGCGGCAAGGATGATATCGGCCTCGCGGCCGGCCTTCCTGATCAGCGCGCGCGCCTCGATCAGGCGCGGACAGGCCTGCTCCGACAGGCTCTGGCCCTTGACGCCGATCGACGTGCCGAGAAGTGTCACGAACGCCACCTCCGCCAGGAACGGGACGATTGCCGCGACAGGCGTTTCCAGCCGCAGCACGACGCCGGCCTCGGCACCGAGTTCACGCGCCAGCCGCACGGCGCGCAGGCCCGCCTCGCCATTCTCGGTGTGGATGGTGACGAGGTCGGCGCCGGCCTCGATGAACTGGCGCGTCTGCGCTTCGACGATCTCGGCCTCGACCATCAGATGCACATGGATCGGCTTCGCCGTCAGCCTGGCGATGCGGGCCACGAGGTCGGGGAAGAACAGGAAGCCCGGGGTGAAGCGGGCATCGGCGACGTCGATGTGATGCAGGTCGGCATAGGCTTCGATGCGCTTCAGGTCGCGTTCCATATTGGCGAGGTCGGCCGACCACAGCGAGAATTCGCCGAGCAGCCTGTTGCGTGGCAGGGCGGCGATTGCGGCGGGGCCGGACAGGGATTTGCTGGTCATGACGGAATGAGGCTCCGGACTTTCGAGTGGGACTGGAGGAACGTGGTGATCTCAGTGTGCAACTCACTGAAATGCTGCTTGCTGTCGCGCGCCTTGGGCGTGACCTCGGCGAAGACGGCGTTGGGCATCGTGGCGGCGAGCGCGTAGGCGCTCGACATCGGATGCACGGCATCCATGGCGTTGCCGACGACCAGTGCCGGAACGGCGAGCGCGGCCGCCTCGCGCTGGGAAACACCCGGTCCGTCTGCGGCAATATTGGCCAGCACCTGTGCGAAGGCCTTGGCGTCGGGCCGGTCGAAATAGCCGAGCAGCGAGGACAGATTGTCGGGCGCCTCGTGATAGAGGCGCGTGGCCGTCGCCGATTGCGCGAAGATCGTCCTCGCCTTGTCGGGCCCATGCTCGAGGATCAGTTCGGCGACCTCGGCTATGGGCTGCATGTTCGGCGGTGCCGCCGCGAAGATCCAGGCCGGC
>NZ_RZSG01001146.1:0-1385 GCF_003997725.1 Mesorhizobium sp. M4A.F.Ca.ET.050.02.1.1 | reverse complement strand
TTCATTCGAACACATTCTATTTCCGCGCGACCCAATTCACCTCCCCGCCGGGCAATTGGCGCGCTTCCTCACTGATCTGCGATATGAAGACATCCCCGATGACGTTCTGCATAAGGCCAAACTCATTATCCTTGATACGATCGGTTGTATCATCGCCGGTGCGAACACTTCCCTAGGCGAAAAAATTCTGGCTGCATACGATAGTGGAAACAAGACAAGCGGCTGTTGCGTTCCCGGCGCGTCGTGTCAGATGGCGCCTTCATTAGCCGCTAAGGTAAACGCCTGGTTGGCTGATGTCCTCGACTATGAGGATGTCGCCGTTGGCCATCCAAGCGCAACCGTAATACCTGCAGCCTTAGCGATGGCGGAACATCTGAATGCGTCGCCCAAGCAGTTTCTCGCTGGAGTTGTTGCGGGATATGAGGCCGGTATCCGGGTACATGATGCAACTCTCGCAAGTCCTGAAGTTTATCGCCGATTCGCCGTCTATCACGCTTGGCATGGTATAGCGGCCGGGGCAGCTGCTATGGTGGTGTCCGGAGGGACGGAAGAGCAATTCCGATCTGCGCTAGGCCATGCCGCCGCCAACACCTCCGTCCCTCTGTGGTACGTTCAGTACGGTCGCCCAGCGCATGCCCTCAAAGCGAACTATGGTCAAATGGCTCTAGGCGGGATCGACGCTGCTATTTGCGCCCGTCGAGATATCATTGGTCCCTTTGCGATGGTGAGCGACGCCGAAAGAGGCTTTGCCAGAATAATTGGATCTGACAGGTTCGATCCCACTCAGCTGTCAAATGGCCTAAAGCAAGTGTGGCGAATACGGGAGTCATCTCTTAAAGCATTTCCATGCTGCGGTTTTCTCCATACCACAATCGATGCCATTTCCACTCTGGTGAATGCCAATCAGATTGATCACAACAATGTCGATCGGGTACAGATTCGTTCTTTCGCAAGAATTTCGGAATGGTTTTCCGACAGCGCACCTGCCACCGATATTGATGCTCAGCTTTCTGTGGAATACGTATCGGCTATGGCGCTACTCTCTAAGGAACCCGGCAGGGAGTGGTATTCGCCTTGTTTAATGACAAGCCCCGCTGTTACCGGGTTGATGACGAAAATTGAGATCGAGATTGATCCGGTCGCGGAGCAAGCATTCTGGAATGATCGACAGTATCTATCTTCGGTCACCCTCCTCATGAAGGACGGCGAATCTTACAGCGCGACCGCAACGTTCCCGCCGGGAAACCAGCGTCGACCTTTGAGTGAAACAGACGTTGAGAAGAAATTCTTGCGCAATGTTCGTGGAACGCCGCTGGAGAAAGATGGAACAACCATTGTCGAGAGGGCGATGAATATGGAACGGCTGAGCTCTCTAAATGAAATGC
>NZ_RZSG01001145.1:0-1387 GCF_003997725.1 Mesorhizobium sp. M4A.F.Ca.ET.050.02.1.1 | reverse complement strand
GTTCTGGACCTGGGCCGGACGCCGCTGTCGCGCCGGAAGCCACGGTCGACGTTTCGGCCGAACCCGTCACCGGACTGGTCGCTGAAGAGCCGCTTGAGGCTCCAGCCCAAGCCACGCACGAGGCCCCGGTGGTGGTGGAAGCCGTCGCCGAAGAACCAGCTGACGCTGCTCCGGCAGCCGAGGCGGAGGCAGAAGCCCAGACTGCGGAAGTCGACGTCGTAGCGGGAGAGCCGGTGGCCGAGGACTCGCCGGCGGCGGCCGACGGGTCCACCCAGCCTGCCGCGACTGCGGAAGCCGGCGAGACGGCATCCGAGGCCGAGGAGCCGAAGCCTATCCTGTTGTGGCGTCAGGGTCGTTTCGAGCAGCGCCCACGCCACCGGCACGACAACCGCCGCGACAATCGCCCGCGCAACGGACCGGCCGCGCAGGGCGGCCGGTCCGACGCAACTGGCGAAGCGGCCGGCCAGCCGGGCGGACGCCCGAATGACGGGCGCCGCGACCAGCGCGACGGTGCCGGCAAGCCGCGCTTCGACCGCTCCAAGTTCAAGCCGAGGCCGCCAGGCGAGGCTGGCGAGCGGCGCGAAGGCAGGCCGCAAGGCGAGCGTCCCGACCGCCGCGACGGCAGGCCCGACTGGAAAGGCGGCCGGCAGGATGGCAAGGGCGGCGCGCAAGCCGGCAAGCCTGCCTTCCAGGCCAAGCCGCGCGACGAACGGCCGGCGCGCTTCGACCCGGACTCGCCCTTCGCCAAGCTCGCCGCCTTGCGCGACCAGCTGAAGAAGTAGCCCGCGGGTCCGATGGTCACCGATGCCCGCCAGCGCATCGACAAATGGCTGTTCTTCTCGCGCGCGGTGAAATCGCGCTCGCTGGCGGCGAAGCTCGTGGTCGCTGGCCGCGTGCGCATCAATCGCGACAAAGCAGCGCAGGCCTCCGACATTGTCCGGCCCGGCGACGTGCTGACCATCACGCTGGACCGGCGCATCCTGGTCTGGAAAGTGCTCGGCGCCGGCGCCAGGCGCGGCCCCGCCGAGGAGGCACGCCTGCTCTATGAGGATATGTCGCCGCAACCCACGCCGAAGGACGAGGCCGTTCCGGACGCTCTTCCGGCTTTACGCGAGGCCGGCAGCGGCCGCCCGACCAAGAAAGAAAGGCGGGAAACCGACCGGCTGCTCGGCGAGGATTGAGGGCGGGAACGATCTCAACCGCATCGAGGTTCTGCAACTCCATTCCGGGCGCGACGGCACCGTCAGGAATGGCCGCCCTTGCCAGCGACCGGCAAAGGCGTTACCTCACCAAAAAACCCAGCAGAAATGGGACGTCCCGGAGCCTGCGATGACCTATGTCGTGACCGACAATTGCATAAAATGCAAATACATGGACTGCATCGAGG
>NZ_RZSG01001144.1:0-1387 GCF_003997725.1 Mesorhizobium sp. M4A.F.Ca.ET.050.02.1.1 | reverse complement strand
CGCGGCGGGAGATCGGCGGGGCGCCCGCCCGCCACATCTGCGAAAGCCTCGACAACATCTCGGTGCCGCTGGGCGAAGAGACGGGAAACTTCGACTTCGCCGCGCTCGCCTTTACCAAGATGAAGCGGACCAAGGCAAACCAGATCATGCCGGGCTGGTAGGGCCTGTTTCCGGGTCAGAGATGCCCTAGGCCCGGGCGGCCGCCGGCACGACGTCGTCCGGCGAAGCCAGACCGGAAAGACCGAGCAACTGGCCCGGTTCGAGCGGTGGCGACAGGAAATAGCCCTGGAACTGCCGGCATCCCATGGCGACCAGCAGGATCTTCTGCGCCTCGGTCTCGACACCCTCGGCGGTGACGTCGACGCCGAGCGCGACGGCGAGGTCGATCAGCGCCTTGACGATCGCCGCCGCATTGCCTTCGCCGTCGAGCAGCCGGACGAAGGAGCGGTCGATCTTGAGCTTGTCGATGGCGTGGCGGCGCAGATAGCTCAGCGACGAATAGCCGGTGCCGAAATCGTCGAGCACGATGCCGATGCCCGACTGGCGCAAGGCGGCCAGAGCCGCCCTCGAGGCATCGCTGTTCTCCAGAAGCACACTTTCGGTGATCTCGAGTTGCAGGCGCTGCGGCGCCAGTCCGGTGTCGGCAAGGATCGACGCAACCTGTTCGGCAAAGCCGGCGTCGCGCAGTTGCAACGGCGACACATTGACGGCGAGCCATGGCAGTTCGGTCCGCACGGCGAAACGGCAGGCTTCCTGCAGCACCCATGCGCCGAGTTGGCCGATCATGCCGCGCTCCTCGGCAATGGCGATGAACTGCGCCGCCGGCAAAGCGCCATGCACCTCATGCCCCCAGCGGATCAGCGCCTCGGCGCCGAGGATCGTCTTGCCGTTTGCCGCGAACACCGGCTGATAAGCGAGCCCGATGCCGGTGCCGCCATCGAGGGCCTTGCGAAGCTCGGTCTCAACCTTGCGCTTGCGTAAGAGAAGGTCGTCCATGTCGCCGGCGAAGACCTGGTGCCGGCCACGGCCGTTCTTCTTGGCCTCGTAAAGCGCGATGTCGGCCTTGCGCAGCAGGTCATCGGCATCGGTCTCGGCCTCGGCCGACAGCGCGATGCCGATGCTGGCGCTGACGAAGACCTGGTCGTCGATGAGCTTGAACGGCTCCTGCAACTTCTGCAGCAGCCGCTCGGCAATGTCCTCGGCGGCGCGGATATCGCGGATGTCGATGAGGATCAGCGCGAACTCGTCACCCCCCAGCCGCGCCACGGTATCGACTTCACGAATGGTGTGCTGGAGCCTGGCCGCAGTCTGGCGCACGAGCTCGTCGCCCGCCGGATGACCGAGCGTGTCATTGATATGCTTGAAGCGGTCGAGGTCGAGATAGAGC
>NZ_RZSG01001143.1:0-1388 GCF_003997725.1 Mesorhizobium sp. M4A.F.Ca.ET.050.02.1.1 | reverse complement strand
GTCCGATGGGGTGCACGCACACAACGGATAATATCGATCCGCCCACAAGGCAAACCTTAGCTGGCTTGGCCACTGCAGAGCGGCAGGGAGGTCACCGACGAGAGGCGCTGCGTGTTGGATTCATGTCGCTGAACGACCGCATGGAAAGCAACCGGCACCTCCCTGCGGGTAGTGATCAGGCGCCAATCGACGAAAACAGAACCGATCGGTTCGATTTATGTTGACGCATTGTGCATCAGGTTGTGAACGCCGGCTCAAGTGATCTTGGCACCCGTGGCGGGTGGAATTTACTAACTGATTGATATCGCAAAATAAGATTGTGGCAGGAGGAAGCCTTGCGCCGGATTTCAAGCGCCGCGCCGAAGGTCTTTTCGGCACAACTTCGTGACTGGAAACGACAGCGGCCACGACCCATCTCGGGGTGGTCCGAGCGACGCGAATTCCTCCCAAGGCACGCCACTTGACGGACAGAAGACAGAACTACTGGAGTACCTGAATGACCAAGATCGCTCTCACCACCGCCGCCTTCCTCGTTGCCACGGGCAGCGCCTTCGCCGGCAGTGACCATTATGGTTCGAACAACGTCAACCAGCCGGCCGTCACCCAGCCTGCCGCCAATGTCGACATCACGACCACGGCGTCGATCCGCAAGCCGGTCGAGCATGGCAAGACCACCTCCGAAGTCGCCCAGCCTGAATCCGGCCAAGGCATCTGGGGCCGTTAAGTGGACCCGACAACCTGACCTGGTCGGCAACCGCTGATGGCTTCGGTCATCGAATGCCTCGAGGCGGTGGGCTTGTCCCGCCGCTTCGCTTTTGCGCAAGCCTGAATCAAATCGGCAAGCTTCGGCCCTGTCGCTTTGTTCGGATTTTGTCTTTCGGCCCCGCAAGCACCAAGGGCCGCGCCGCGACTAACCCAAGGCCGCTACCCCAACTCCTTCGGCCTGATGCAATGCGTCAGCCGCGCGCCGCCGAAGCCGAGATCCGCCCAGTCTCCCTTGAAGACGAACCGGGCCAATGCCGCCGTCGGGAATTTCTCCTCGAGCTTCCGCAGCGCGCGGGCATCCGACCCCGAACCCGCGAGCCGCCGCGCGAAGTCCTCGAGCCCGGGATTGTGGCCGAGCACCAAAAGGCTGGCCGCATCGGCCTTGCGCACGACGGCCAGCACATCCACCGCCGCCGCCTCGTACAGCGCATCCGTGAATTCCGCCGCAGCGCTCTTCGGCAATTCGGCTGCGACCAGCCGCCATGTGTCGCGGGTGCGCAGCGCGGCCGACACCAGCGCCAGGTCAGGCAGCCAGCCGCGCCGGGAAAGCTCGCGCCCCATCAGCGGCGCCGTCTTCAGACCGCGCGGGCCGAGCGGCCGGTCGAAATCGGCAAGCTTGGGAT
>NZ_RZSG01001142.1:0-1391 GCF_003997725.1 Mesorhizobium sp. M4A.F.Ca.ET.050.02.1.1 | reverse complement strand
GGTTGATGGTGTGGCTCATGGTCGGTCCTCCTCAGGCGGCTTCGGCAACTGGCACGGCGGCCGAGGCGCGGAAGTGCTGGATGGCGGCGCCGACGCCGGAGCCCGGCGCCAGCTTGACGCCGCAGTCGAGCAGCGTCAGCTCGGCGGCCGACAGCGAGGCCAGCACCATCACCTCGTTCAGCCAGCCGAGATGGCCGATGCGGAACACTTTGCCGGCCACCTTGTTGAGGCCGCCGCCGAGCGATGTCTGGTAGGTCCCGTAGGCTCGCTTGACGACGTTGGCGCTGTCGATGCCTTCGGGCACCAGGATGGCGCTGACCGTATCGGAGTGCCATTGCGGAGTCTTGGCGCACAGCTTCAGGCCCCAGGCGTCGACGGCCTTGCGCACGCCTCCAGCGAGGCGATGGTGGCGAGCGAAGATGTTCTCCAGCCCTTCCGCGGCGATCAGGTCGAGCGAGGCGCGAAGGCCACGCAGCAGTTGTGTGGCCGGCGTATAGGGGAAGTAGCCCGTATCGTTGACGCGGATCATGTCCTCGAAGGAGAAGTAACAACGCCGGTGGGTCGCGACCCGCGACGCGGCAAGCGCCTTCTGGCTGACCGACAGGAAGCCGAGGCCGGCCGGCAGCATGAAGCCTTTCTGCGAGCCGCTGACGGCGCAGTCGACGCCCCATTCTTCCTGACGGAAGTCGATCGAGCCGATCGACGAGACGCCGTCGACGAAGAGCAGGGCAGGGTGGTTTGCGTCGTCGAGCACCGCGCGGCAGCCGGCGACATCGCTGGTGACGCCGGTCGCCGTCTCGTTCTGCGTGCAGAACACAGCCTTGATGCGGTGCGCCTTGTCGGCCTGCAGCCTCTCGGCATAGAGCTCGAGCGGGACGCCGGTTCCCCATTCGCAGTCGATGACGTCGACCTCGAAGCCGAGACGCTCGGCCATGTCGACCCACAGGTGCGAGAATTGGCCGAAGCGCGACATCAGCACCCGGTCACCGGGGCTGAGCACGTTGGTCATTGCCGATTCCCAGGCGCCGGTGCCGGACGACGGGTAGATGAAGACGCGGCCGGTCTCGTTCTTGAAGACCTTCTTGATGTCCTCGAACAGCGGCAAGGTCAGATCCGGGAACGAGGAGGCGCGCATGTCCTCCATCGGCAGGTTCATGGCCTGCCGGACCTGCTCCGGAATGTTGGTGGGTCCTGGAATGAAAAGATGGGTGAACCCAGCCATGCTCGAACTCCTCCGGTCGTTTGGGATGGTAGAGGAAGTGTCGTTTGGGTGGGCCTGAGCAACAACACTCTGGCGGGTAAGTTGTCACCGCGCGCGGGTAGGCCCAGCCTACCCGGTCGTCCTACCCGAAAGGCGATTTGGGCGCGCGGCGCTTCTCGCTCGAATAAAG
>NZ_RZSG01001141.1:0-1393 GCF_003997725.1 Mesorhizobium sp. M4A.F.Ca.ET.050.02.1.1 | reverse complement strand
ACAGCGACGCGGCAGGGGCGGTGGCGAACGGCCCGGCGGCGAGCGCCCCCGTGGTCAGATCAAGGTCGGCGGTGAAGGGCAGGCTGGACTTCTGGCTGAACGGTGCCGTCGGCCAGCCGCCCTTGCCGGCCAGGAAGGACTGATCGCCGAACAGCGCCACCGCCGTCGGATCGAGATCGAGCTCGTCGAGCGCCAGCGCGCCGGCAAGGTGCGGCATTCCATCCTTCACGTCGACATTGACGTCGCCGGAAACGGCCGCCTCGTTGATGGCGCCGTTCAGCCCGCTCAGCACCAGCAGACCGCTGCCGAAATCGGCATCTGCAGCCAGCGAGGCCGAGGTTCCCGTCCCCATGCCCGGCAGGCCGACGCCGGTCGTCATCAGCCAGGGCTCGATGTCGGAACCTTCGAGACTGACCTTACCCTTGGCCGACACGCCCTGTTGCGGCGTATCGGCAACCGTTCCCTGGAACTCGGCCTTGAAGTCGTCGGCCGCCAAGCTGAAGTCCGTCGCCAGCCCGCCGCTGGGCGAGCCCTTGGCGGAGATATCGGTGGTCGCCTCACCCAACATGCCGAGCGGCAATGCCGGCAGGCCGTAGAGCGCCAGCAACGCGGCGGCATCCGGGCTCCTGGCGTTGAAGGTCAGCGCCAGCGGCGCTTCGGCCAGCTGATCGGCCTTGCCCTTGCCCGACAGCGATGCCGAAAAGGCCGAGCCGCCCGCCTTGCCTTGCGCGCTCATCGCCAGGCCGATCGTGCCGTCGCCATTATCGGCGGCGCTCGTCACCAGATCGATACGGGCATCCTGGAGCAGTTGCGGATAGGCGGCCACCCGGGCCGCCAGTCCTTTCAGCAGCTCATTGTCGGGATAGTGCTGGGCGGCCACGTCGACCAGCGGCTTGAGATCGACGGCGACCACAGAGGCATCGAGCTTGCCGGTCGGGCTCTCTGGGAAATCCTTGATCCGCCCTGTGGCGCTGATCGAGGTGCCGGCCAGGCCACCGACCGACAGCCGGTCGATCTCGAGCAATCCCTTACGCAGCCTCAGCGCCGTGTCGACCATGTCGGCCGTCAGCCCGCCGGCGCTGACCGGCCCGGCCTTGATCTGGAAGTCGAGGTCGCGGTCGGAAAACCGGTTGGCGCCCTTGTCGCTGACGAAGATCGAGGCGAAAGCCGCCAGCCCGTCGACGTCGAGCTCGCCGCCCTCCAGCCGCATCAGCACCGAAGGCCTGGCGTCGTCCGGCTGGCTGGAATCGATGCGGCCGGAAAACTTCGCCTTGCCGAGGATCAGTTCGAGATCGCTGAAGGCCTGCCGCTTTTCGCTGAGATCGACCTTGGCCTTGAAACCGGCGGCCGGCAGCCGGCGGATCGCCTCGTCGACATCCCTGGACGACCAGGC
>NZ_RZSG01001140.1:0-1401 GCF_003997725.1 Mesorhizobium sp. M4A.F.Ca.ET.050.02.1.1 | reverse complement strand
GTTCCGCTCGAGCTCGCCAAGCAGGCCGGCAAGCTCCGCCTCGGGACAGCCGGTCAGCCGGGCGAGCGCCGCCTCGTCCAGCCCCTTGCCGGCGACCGCGACATAGCCGATCGGCTCGTGCGCGGCGGCCACGCACAGCAGGCGCATCCACAACCCTTGCGCGGCGAGCGAGCAAAGCCTGAGGTTGGGATCGGACTCCCAGTCCGCCCAAAAGAATTTCGACCAGACAGTGCCGCTCATGGGGAGGTGTCCGGATGGGCGGCGCGCCAGTGGGGATTGAGTAATCTCCCCCCACCTGGGGGGAGATTGGCAGTTCCGGCCACACCGCCCATCATACCACCCCCGCCCGGTTCCCATGGAACCTGGCATGGTGGTGGCTGCAGTAGCTGCTCATCGGGCGCGTGCGCAGGCCGCAGCAGAGCATGTCGGGCCCGGGGCGCGCGCCGGGCGGATCGTCGTCGGCATCCTCGCGTAATGCGAGGTCGAGCGGCGCGCGGCAGCGGCCGAACAGGCAGTCGGTGAAGCGCATGGCGGCGACATGCGGCTGGCGGCCGGGCGCAGCCGGCCGCGGCGGCGCGGGGATCTTGTAGAGCTGCGCTTCGGATTTCTCGCGCGCCAGCCCGCCCGGCGCGAGCCATGCCGGCGGCAATGTCCGCGCTGGCATCCTCATCCTGGCTTGCTTCGGCTTGGGCGCGGTGCGGGCGGTCGCGATGTCATCCGCTTGCGCGGAGACCGCATGGGCCGATACGTCGACTCCGCCCTGCCCGTCCTCCGCGGCAGCTGCGTTGCAGCTGCCGAGGGTGGACCGGACGTCTCCCCCACTTGCGGGGAGATTGGCGGTTCCGGCGCTGGCGCCCGCCATCGACTGAGCACGTCTGGAAAACGCCGCCGGTTGGGAGAGCGTCACCCCTCCAGCGGCAACCCTGCCCCGCTTGCCTGGACGATCGGGCCGCGTCGCGTGCTTCCTCGGCCGGCCGCCGGCGCGGCCGCCCTTGGGGTTGGCGAAGCCGATGGCGCGCAGGCCGGCGTTGCGATGCACGATGCCGATGATGGCATTGCGCGACACGCGCGCGCCGCGCAGCGCACTGAAGCGGGCGGCGATGCCGGAGGCCGAAAGCCCCTCCTTCAGCCAGGTCGCGATTTCGGTGAGTTCCTTGTCGGTATAGGCGGCAGGCATATCGGCATCCATCGGTTTGCGGGCTTGCGGGCGCGCGCCAGGGCTCGGCCCGAAGGCCGTCGCGAGAATCGTTCGGGGATTGGTCGGATCAGGCGGGACTCGGCGCCTCGCCATCAAGGCGCAGAAGGGCGGCCTCCGCCGCCTCCCTGGTCAGGCCGGACACCGCCCGGCCGGTTGCGCGATCGAAGAGGATGACGGTGCCGTCCTCAGTGCGGATCAGGGAG
>NZ_RZSG01000113.1:0-11673 GCF_003997725.1 Mesorhizobium sp. M4A.F.Ca.ET.050.02.1.1 | reverse complement strand
ACCAAGGCGCTGGAAGCGATGGCGGCGGGGCTGGTCGTCTGCGCCACGGAAAAGGCCGTCGAGGGGCTCGGCCTGCAGGCCGGCCGGCATTTTCTTGCCGCCCGCGACGCCGGCGAACTGGGCGCAAAAATCCTGTCTCTCGCCGCGCAGCCTGAGGCAGCCGCCGAAATGGCCGCCGCTGGCCGGGCCTTCGTGAGCGAAAAACATTCTTCGGCCGCGATCGGTCGCGAAATCCTGCAAGCTGTCGCGGATCTGATGGCGCGCCGGCCGGATTGAACGCTTCCGCAATCCCGCCATCATATGCGGCGCTTGTTAAGGCATGGGCCCTATTCACGTGCCCCAGCCAGGAGTCCGCCATGTTTCGAGCCATTTCGTCCGCCGTCGTCCTTGTCGTCGCCGACATCGCAGCAGCCCATGCCGCAGGAGACGCCGCGCTTGGCAAGAAGGTCTTCAACCGCTGCATGGCCTGCCATGACGCGACGACCGACCACGACAAGGTCGGCCCGCATCTTCTGGGCGTCGTCGGCCGCACCGCGGGCACGGCCGCGAATTTCAACTATTCGCAGGCCATGAAGGATGCCGGCGCCGGCGGCCTGGTCTGGGACGAGGCCAATCTCGCGCTCTACCTGCGCGCGCCCAAGCTGAAGGTGCCCGGCAACAAGATGGGCTTCAACGGACTGACCAACGACGCCGACATCGCCAACGTCATTGCCTATCTGAGGGCCGACCCCAAGCCCTGATCCCCACGGCTGCCCAGCAGTCGCCGGTTCCTCAGCAATTGTTTGCCGAATATCCAGACGATGGTTCCGGTGGCAAGCGAATGCTTCGCCGGCGGTCCGGTGGCGCGAGAGTCGAGCTGCAAGAGAAATGCGCCGGCGCGGCGGGCTGCTAGTCTCGCCATGAGCACGGTTCGTTTGTCTTTCAAGGGAGAAACGAAACCTTTTGTTTTCGCGACGCCTCTGGTCTTGCGTCTTTCAATCCCAGAATGCTCCACATATATTCGCGCCGACACGAAACCGATGCCGATGCGGGAGGCCCCTATGGCGACATTGCAGAATTTCGATGCCGAGATTGCCAAGACCAAGCAGGTCGTGCAGGACATGCGCACGAAGATCGAGCAGTCCGGAACGGTGCTCGACACGCTCGCTCAGGCCGACAAGAAGATCGGCGACGCCAATTTCGACATCGAAAACGCCCGCATCGAGGATGTGCTCAAGCAACAAAAGATCATGGAAGGCAACATCGCCGACCTGATCATCGGCCTTGAAGACGCCACCAATGTCTTCGGCGCCGAATTCGAGAGCATGAAGAGCTACACCGGCTGGGAAAATTTCGTCGGTGTCTTCTCCGAGCAGCGCAAGCAGCGCATGCGCACCGATCGTGTGCGCAACATGTCGCTGGCCGGCAACCTGCAGGAACTGCTGGCCAAATCCGACACCATTGTCGGCATCCTAAAGGCGCAGAAGCAGATCCTCGACCAGCGCTACAAGACCTCCGAGACCAGCCTGTCGCAAGTGATCGAGCGCCGCAAGACGACGATGTCCAACCTTGAAGCGGTGCAGAAGCGCATCGAGGAGCTCAACCCGATGCTGCTCGACATCGAGAACAAGATCGCCGCCTCGACCAGTCAGAAGGAGCGCACCGAGCTCGAAGGCGAGCGCTCGAAGATGGCGACCGAATACAATGAGAAGCAGGCCAAGGAGCAGGAATTGCTAGCCGAAAGCCAGACGCTGGAGCGCTACACCTCGATGTTCCAGACCTTTGTGGACTCTCTCAACAACCAGATCGCGGCGCAATCGACGCTGATCAACAAGCTGACCATCGACACCGAGCAGCGCATCGTCCTCTACAAGGCGCTGGAAGACTCACTGAAAACCGCCGCCCAGCAGGACGTCGCCCACAAGATCAACACGCTCGGCAGCCAGGTCGACAACACGGCGGAGGAGACCATGGCCGGCATCGGCGCCGCCTCGCAGAAGCACATTGGCGATCTGCTGGAAATGCACGAGAAGAACATGGTGGCCTCGGCCGATATCCAGCGCCGCAAGAAGCTCGCCGACGATGCCTTCGCCCGCCGCTTCGACGAAGTGATGAAGAAGCACAATTCCGCCAACTACGTACAGCAGTAGTTGGCGGCAGGCGTTCGTCTCCAAGGCAGTCCGATGACCCCCGAAAATGAAGCCGCGGCGCGCTACTTTTCCGCCATCACGGCGGCGCTGAGCGGGCTGGAAGTGTTCATGCGCGACGATCGCTCGCCGCTCTACCGGCATGGCATCGTCGCCAGGATTGTCGCCGAATACATTGCGCGGCTGGACAAGTCGTTTTCCTGCTGGCGCAACCGCCTCGGCTTCATGGAGACGTTCCGGATCTCGCGCGCCGACAGCGGCTATCCGGTATTCCAGAACCTGCTCGAACTCGAGAACGACCGCCGTCAGGCGGAGAGCCGGCTGGCCAATATCCCGCAGGCCGGAGAGCTTCGCGAGGAAATGGCCGACTTCATCCTGCGCCACAAGGAATTTCCCGAGGCGCTGCAGAAGTCGATGGCCGAGCGGCTCTATCTGGAGGACGTCAGGAGCGAGCAGACCTTCGGCCCGTTCACGCTGGCGCAGACGGCGAAGGTCTCGGTCAACCCCAAGACCTTTCGACCCTATTACCTGGTGCATTGGGCCTGCTTCGACGGCAGCGCCAACCTGCCGTTGATCTATATGGTGACGGTGGAGGATTCCTCGGAGAGCATGGTGCGCCAGCTCGTCGATGCCAACGGCAAGTTGAACGAGCGGGTCGACATCCCGCTGCCGGTCGACGGGCTGCTCAATCCCGAGCTTGCCCACCGCTTCGACGATTTCACCGAGAAGAATTCGGCCTATACGCTGTCGCCGGCGACGATCGCGGTCAATCTCGACAAGGATTTCGAGCCGCTGCGTCCGAAGCAGCTCCGCCGCGTCGTGCTCGGCCCCTTCTATTCGGCGGGCATCACCGACAACAATTCGACGGTGACCGAGGTGCTGGCCAAAGTGCGCAGGCCGGAAAACGCCTGGCTGCTCACCTGGACCATCCAGGAGATCTTTTCCAAATCGGAGAAGCCCGGCCGCAAGGGCCTGTTTTCGAGCGAGAAGACGACGCAGGAATTCTTCATCAACACCGACGATCTGGAGGCCGCGCGCCAGGGCGTGTCGAGCTACGAGAACCATGCGCTGATCCCGCACGAGGCCTATCAGGCGCTCTATGCCGCCGGCGAGGCGCAGAAGATCTTTTCCGGCTACAAGGTCCACATCCTGTCCAACGGACAGGTCATCTCAGACGTCTGACCGTCACACCACGGAGCATCCTTCATGGACACCGGCCTGACCACGATCTCGGAAGCTGCGATCGAAAAGCACCGCGCCACCGCGCAAAGCTTCATTACCCGCATCGTCGTGCTGGAGGATCCGTCCCGCGAATCCGGCACCGCGCTCGCCGGCACCAACCGCCGCTTCGTCTCGACGGTGTCGGTCGGTTCGGTGCGCCGCACGCGCGAGGTCGAGCTGTCGAAGACGGTCGCCGCCGTCCACCCCGACGACCAGTTGCTCACCATTCCCCAGCACACGCTGCTGTTTCGCGCCCGGCGCGGCCTGGCGATCGCGCTCGCCATCTCGGACGTCTTCGCTGAAGGCTCCGACCTCGAGAGCCTGCAGGCCAAGAACGCCCGCGCGCCGCTCGAGGGCGACGAAGCCGCGACCTTCAAGAAGCTTCTGTCGGCCTCGGCCTACATTTCCGCCTTCAGCCTCGCCTCGTACCTCTTCCAACTGATCGACAGCGACGGAGAGGCGCCCAACGACATCGCCGAGCCCGACTTCCTGTTCGACACGCAGCAGGACGCGGTGAAGTCGATCATTGCCGGCCTCGACAAGGCAATTGCCGGCTCCAAGGACGATGCCGATCTGATGACGCGGGCGCGCGCCTTCGCCCGCGTCGCCATCGACGGGCTCCTGGCGAGAAAAGGCCGCTTCGACGGCATCGGCCCGTTCGAGAACGCCCATATCCGCATCGACGTCGACGATTTCACCCTCGACGGTTTCGACGTCGCGCCCGGCAAGCGCTCGAAGACGCTGGTGATGACCTTCAAGAAACCGGAGGAGGTCGTCGGCAACCACATTGCCAAATTCCAGTCGGTCAGGCTCGCCAAAATGCTGATGGCCTACGATTTCGAGCGTGAGCTGAACCCGTTCGTCGAGCTCGGTGGCTTCCTGTTCACCTTCATTGGCGACGGCGCGCCGGGCACAGGCAAGACGACGCTGATCCAGATGATCGCCGGCCTCGTCCACGACTACTGCCAGGTTGCCGGCTATCCCTTCGCCTACGAGAATTTCGGCGTCGACCAGATCTCGTCCTATCAGGGCAAGTCCGGCCAGAACTGCCGCCAGTTCATCAACAACGTGCTCAATCCGCGCGTCATCGGCTTCGGCACCATCGACGATATCGACCAGGTGGCGGCGCGGCGTTCCGACGATCGCGCCTCCGCCGGCCAGCAGGAGATCACCGGCGTCCTGATGGACGCCTTTGCCGGTGCCGGCACGGTGGTGCGCGGCAACTGCGCCTTCGGCATGTTCTCCAACTATCCAGAGAATGTCGACGACGCGCTGCGCCAGCGCGCCGGCGCCCGCTGGCTGGTCGATGGGCCGCAGACCCGCGACGACTATATCGACATCTTCGTGCTGCTCGCCGGAAAGAACCACAAGATCCCGCTCGGCGACCACAAGCTCTATGCCGCGCAGGAGATCCAGCGCGCCGTGACCGAGGCCTATGAGGAGCATGAGAAGCCGCAGGAAGATGGGCTGATCAAGGTCTATGAGCGCTACATGAAGGAGAATGGCGCGCCGAAATCGATGGCCGACATCGGCACGTACCTGCACATGATCAAGGATGCCGAGCCGCGCTTCACCGGCCGCGCCATCAAGAACGTCACCGACGCCATCAAGATGCGCGCCATGGACATCGAGCTGCCCGACGAATGGTTCGAGAAGCCGGAAGCCTTCATGCACAAGAGCTACGACGACAAGAAGGCAATGATCGAGGAACTGCGCGGACCGTTCTCGATGGACATGGTCATGCAGGAGATCAACCGCTACGCCGACTCGGAATTCCGCTATTCCGACAAGTCCGACGACGCCGCCGTGACTAAGATGATCCGCGACACCAGGCTGCGCGACCGCGCCGTGCGCGAAATCGAGGAGATGAAGAAGAAGGGGCTATGGAATGCTTAATCTTCCTTCTCCCCGTTCACGGGGAGAAGGTGCCCGAAGGGCGGATGAGGGGCAGCGCCATGCGTGGAAGAAATGAGCCCAAGGTCACGAGGGCCCGTGAGCTACGGAAGGTTGAAAACGATGCTGAGGAAATGCTGTGGCATGAACTGCGTGGACGGCGATTGAACGGCCACAAGTTTGTTCGCCAACTACCGATTGGGCCCTATTTCGCAGACTTCGCCTGTCGTGAAGCTAATCTGGTCGTGGAAGTCGACGGCAGCCAGCATGCGGGTCGGTCTCGGGATCGATACAGAGATGAGACGATGAATGGAAATGGTTGGTCGGTATTGAGAGTTTGGCACGCGGATGTTTTGACCAGCCGCGCGAGCGTGCTTGATACGATCATCGCAGCCCTTGATGGCCGGCTAGATCGCAAATGATTGGTATCGATGTGAGATTTCTGCCGGTCGCCACGTCGGAGCAAAGATGATGAGCGTTTGCGCCGCCCCTCATCCGCCCTTCGGGCACCTTCTCCCCGTGAACGGGGAGAAGGCATAAATGACCCACCCCGCCAAGAAACCCGACCTTCTGCGCGACAATGAACTGATCTACGGCAGGCTGCTGACCGTCGACGAACCGCACCTCATCCAGCGCTACAACAAGGCCCTCGTCGCCTTCGGCCTCAATCCCACCAGGCTGAACAGCTTCCAGATCGACCGCACCGGCTTCTCGCCGGAGATCGCCGACGAATGCGGCGACTACGACTACCTCGACCCCAACGAGGTCAATCGCCGCTTCATCATCCTGACGCCGTCGCAGATCGACCTGCCGGTGGTCCACACCGCCTTTTCCAATACCTCGCAGCTGATGTTCGAGTTCATGTCCAAGAACCGGCGCGCCATCGACGCACTGACCATCAAGGATGTGATCTACGGCGAGATCGAGGACTCGGTCCCCAAGGTCAACGACATCGAGGACCTGCTGTCGATCAACCAGGTCGAGTTCAAGGTGCTGTCGGCCGAGGACGTGCTCGGCAAGGCGGCCGAGCTCGGCAAGCTGGTCGACCGGCTGAAGCAGGAGCCCGACGCCTGGCGCGACAACGCCATGCTTGAGCGTATGGTCGAGCTCGCCAAGGTCTGCGGCGACATCCGCGAGAACGCGCTGGTGCCGGACCAGGTGATCTTCCGCCATAACGCCTACTGGACCAGCCATTTCGGCGGCCTCTACGTCTTCGTCGATCCCGACATGACGACGGTGATCAGCGACCCGGCCGCGCCCGGTTTCCGCCGCTCGCGGCCGTGGCAGGTGAGCTATCTTTCGATCAGGGACGCCGACAAGGTGTTCAAGTTCCTCGCCGCCACCGGCCGCATCGAATTGCCGCGCGCCTCCTGGATCGAGTCATCCGGCTATCTCGAGCATCGCGCCGAAATGGTGGTGCGCGCGCTGATCCGCGACGCCGAGCCGAACCGCAATCTGACGGACGTCGACAAGGTCTGGCTGCAGACCTGGATCCACGGCCATACCGACCTGATCACCAAGGACGGCAATTTCCCCTTCCTCAACGCCGCCAAGCGCGAGATCGCCCAATATGGCCATCTCAAGATCGAGGACGTGTTCCCGCAGCAGCGCTTCCTGGTGATCCGCGCCAGGCCCGATCATCCAGACGCCTGGCTGACCAATCAGCTGATCTCCGACTTCGTGCCGCAGGACTTCGTCTCGCGCTACGTCTTCAACAAGCCCGGCTTCTACAGGGACTATGACGGCTTCAGCGACGCCTGGCGATCGCATGTTGTGGACGTTCTGAAAACCACATATTTGAAAGACAAGGCGGCGTTTCGCACACGCCTCTACGGCTTGACTGATTGAGGGGTGACGAGAGCCATGCTTGACCCGATTGTGAGTTTCTTCACCCAGATCTTCCAGTGGATCGGCCGCGGCATTGGTCTTCTCGTCGGCGTGATCCTGTGGCCTTTCATGTGGGCCGGCCGCTGGTATGGGCAGCGCGGCTGGATCCTGAAGGCGGTGGTTGGCCTCGCCTTGCTGGTGCTCATCGGCCTCTACGCCAATTTCTTCTACGCCACCCAGTGGTGGACCAAATTCAACCCGAACTATCCCGATACCTATACGTTCGAGAAGCGCAACGTGTCGGCCGGCGAGCAAGTCTCAGCCGGCGCGGGCACCGATACGGCCAAGACCTGCGGTAACTCGGCGATCGCCCAGGTGGCGGCCGATCTGACCGACTTCAACGTCAACCAGAATGCCTGGATCTCATCGATGATCCTCTACAAGCTCGGCCTGTTCGGCATCGACTGGGACCACACGCCATGGATGGACAACAAGGCCTCCTTCCAGCGCGGCATCAACCAGGCGGTGCGGCGCACCGCGACCGAGCTTGCCGACAATCTGGGCCGCGTGCGCACGACCTCGCAGATCGACGCCGATCTCCAGGATGCGCGCGGAAATCTGCAGTTCGACGAGGAGACCTGGTACTTCGGCCTCAATCCATTCGGTCCGAAGACGCCGACCCCGAGCTACTATCGCGATGCCGTGCGCAAGCTGCGCTCCTTCAACGCAAGGCTGGCCAGCTGCCAGGCGACGTTCGACGCCCGCGCCGACAATCTCAAGCAATATATCGACCGCATTTCGTCCGACATCGGCTCGACCTCGGCAATCCTCAAGGAGCGCGCTGAGAACCACAATGATGGCTGGTTCGATTTCCGCGCCGACGACCGCTTCTGGTTCGCCTACGGCCAGCTCTATGGCTACTACGGCCTGATGAAGGCCGCCCAGGCCGACTTCGAGGATGTCATCAAGGAAAAGCACCTGCAGAACCTGTGGGACACGATGGATTCGCAATTCGTCTCGGCTCTGCGCATCCAGCCCCTCATCATCGCCAACGGCCGCGAGGACGGCTGGCTGCTGCCGACGCACCTGACCACGATGGGTTTCTACGTGCTGAGGGTGCGCTCCAACATGGTTGAGATCAGCAACGTGCTGACGCAGTAGCCGCACCCCTCTCGCCAAGGGGCTGGCGGATTTGCGCCGTCGCCCCTGTCGCATTCGGTGCATTGCGCGGCTGTTTTGGGACGGCGGCGGGGCATCCGCTCTGGCTTCTATACGGCGCAACGACCGGGCTCCATACAGCCGACCGCAAACGGCCCGGCAGCAGGAACACTCTTTCTTCGCAGGAAACATAGTTGCATGAAAGTTGACGCCGCGACAGCGACAGGGTTAGAACATGCCCTCACGCCCGCACGGCGTCTCGAACATGCACAGATGATCAAACCCGTCCCCTCCACCGACCAATCCAGAGGAAAGCCGTCATGGCCGAAGTGAAGTCCGACATCGAGATCGCGCGCGCCGCCAGGAAGAAACAGATTCAGGAGATCGGCGCCAAGATCGGCATTCCGACCGAGCATCTCCTGCCCTACGGCCATGACAAGGCCAAGGTCTCGGCCGAGTTCATCAAGTCGGTGAAGGGCAACAAGGACGGCAAGCTGATCCTCGTCACCGCCATCAACCCGACCCCTGCCGGCGAAGGCAAGACCACGACCACCGTCGGTCTCGGCGACGGCTTGAACCGCATCGGCAAGAAGGCGGTCGTTTGCATCCGCGAAGCCTCGCTCGGCCCGAATTTCGGCGTCAAGGGCGGCGCCGCCGGCGGCGGCTACGCGCAGGTCGTGCCGATGGAGGACATGAACCTCCACTTCACCGGCGACTTTCACGCCATCACCACGGCGCACAATCTGCTGTCGGCGCTGATCGACAACCACATCTACTGGGGCAACGAACTCGGCATCGACACCCGCCGCGTCGCCTGGCGCCGCGTCATGGACATGAACGACCGGGCGCTGCGCGAGATGATCTGTTCGCTCGGCGGCGTCGCCAACGGTTATCCGCGCGAAGGCGGCTTCGACATCACCGTCGCCTCGGAAGTGATGGCGATCCTGTGCCTTGCCACCGACCTCAAGGACCTCGAGAAGCGCCTCGGCGACATTATCGTCGCCTACCGCCGCGACAAGTCGCCGGTCTATGCCCGCGACCTCAAGGCCGACGGCGCCATGGCGGTGCTGTTGAAGGACGCCATGCAGCCCAACCTGGTGCAGACGCTGGAGAACAACCCGGCCTTCGTCCATGGCGGTCCGTTCGCCAACATCGCCCATGGCTGCAACTCGGTCGTCGCCACAACGACGGCGCTGAAGCTCGCCGACTATGTCGTCACTGAAGCCGGCTTCGGCGCCGACCTCGGTGCCGAGAAATTCTTCGACATCAAGTGCCGCAAGGCCGGCCTCAAGCCGGCGGCCGCCGTTATCGTCGCCACCGTGCGCGCCATGAAGATGAATGGCGGCGTCAAGAAGGAAGACCTCGGCAAGGAGAACATCGAGGCGGTCAAGAAGGGCTGCCTCAACCTCGGCCGCCACATCGAGAACGTTAAGCAGTTCGGCGTGCCGGCGGTGGTGGCGATCAACCACTTCACCACCGACACCGAGACCGAAATCCAGGCGATGAAGGACTTCGTCAAGGCGCAGGGCGCCGAGGCGATCCTGTGCAAGCACTGGGCGCAAGGCTCGGCCGGCATCGAGGACCTCGCCAGGAAGGTCGTCGAGATCGCCGAGTCCGGCGCCTCGCAGTTCTCGCCGCTCTATCCCGACGAGATGCCGCTGTTCGAAAAGGTCAACACCATCGTCAAGCGCATCTACCGCGGCGACGAGGCGATCGCCGACAAGTCGATCCGCGACCAACTGCACGCCTGGGAGCAGGCCGGCTACGGCAACCTGCCGGTCTGCATGGCCAAGACCCAGTATTCGTTTTCGACCGACCCGAACCTGCGCGGTGCGCCGACCGGCCACACCGTGCCGGTGCGCGAGGTCCGGCTCTCGGCCGGCGCCGGCTTCGTCGTTATCATCTGCGGCGAGGTCATGACCATGCCCGGCCTGCCCAAGGCGCCGTCCTCCGAAAAGATTTTCCTCAACGAGGCCGGCCAGATCGAAGGCCTGTTCTAGGCTTCCTTTCGGCTGCGAAAACAAAGGGCGCCGCTTTCGCGGCGCCCTTTTCATTTGCGGATTTGAGCGCGGCTAAGCTGCATTGCGCGCCAGCGCGCGCTGGTTGGAAGCAAAGATCGTGTCGCGTTCCGGCAAAGCGCCGGTCTTCAGGCAGTCGACCCACTCGGCGATCTTGAGCACCGCCGCGAAGCGCGACTGCAGGATGATGGTGACCACGCGGTGGATGTCCTCGGCAGAAGCATAGCCGGCGCTGTTGGCGTAAGGCACCGAGCCGCTGGCGTCGGACAGGAACTCCACAGCAAAGCCCATATGCACGGCATGGATGATGGTCGACAGGTCGCAATTGTGCGTCATGTAGCCGACGACCGCGATCGTATCGATGGCATTGGCGCGCAGCCACGCCTCGAGATCGGTGCCGGTGAAGGCTGAGGGCAGCGTCTTCTCGACATAATGGTCGCGGCTTCGCCTGGCGATCTCGGGATGCAGCTCGCCGCCATGGCTTCCCTTGGCGAAGATCGGCGAGGTCTCCGGCGCCATCTGCTTGATGACCACTACCTTGACGCCGGCTTCCGCCGCCGCGTCCATGGCGTGCGCCACATTGACGACGCTGTCGCGGAACGGCGGATGCTGGATGGCGAGATTGCCGCCATCATAGTCGTTCTGGACGTCGACGACGACGAGGGCGCGGCGCGGCTGGGTGCTAATGGCTGGTGCGGACATGGCGATCTCCTTTCGACCGGGTTGATAGGCAGAAGCTAGGCCCGGCGCCAACGCGGCAAAAGTGTCCCGATTGACTTCATTCGAAAGAATTGGGACAATCTTGTCTGTTTTCTCCCGGAGCTCCCATGGCCGACCCGATCGTCGCCGTCATCGCCTTCGACGGCATCAGCCCCTTCCACCTCTCCGTGCCTTGCCTCGTGTTCGGCACGGACCGCACCAGGCTCGGCCTGCCGCGCTTCGATTTCCGCGTCTGCGCCATGGAGGAGGGACCGATCCACACCGACGCCGGGCTGACCATCGCCGTCCCGCATGGGCTTGCGGCACTCGACGATGCCGACATCGTCATCATTCCAAGCTGGAAGGATCTCGAAGACCCGCTTCCGGCGGTGCTGGTCGAGGCGCTCGGCCGCGCCCACCGGCGCGGCGCGCTGATCGTGGGACTGTGCCTCGGCACCTTCGCCATCGCCGCCGCGGGACTGCTCGGCGGACGCAAGGCAGCGACGCATTGGGCCTATACGGACAGGCTGCAGACGCTCCATCCCGACATCGCCGTCGATGCCGACGTGCTCTATGTCGACGACGGCGACATCGTAACCTCGGCCGGTGTCGCCGCCGGCCTCGACTGCTGCCTGCATATCGTGCGCGCCCGCTACGGCGCGGAAGTGGCGTTGCGGCTTGCCCGCCACGTCGTGCTGTCGCCGCACCGGCAAGGCGGCCAGGCGCAATTC
>NZ_RZSG01001139.1:0-1406 GCF_003997725.1 Mesorhizobium sp. M4A.F.Ca.ET.050.02.1.1 | reverse complement strand
GGAAATGATCGCGCCGGCGCACATGACCACGCCGAGAATCAGCGACCGCCTCCGCCGCGAAAGTCGCCCGGTGAAATCCGCCACAAGGTCCCAGGCGACCACCAGGATGGAGACCAGCGCAAGATTGGCGAGGAGTGAGCGCCAGATATCGGTCATGACTTTCCGGCTCCTTTTCTCCGATAGATACCGGCAAAACCTATCCGAGGTCTAAAGAGCCGTGGACCGGTCTGAGCGACAATGGGACAGGCCGAAACGCCGAATCGGCGAACCAGTGCGAAGCGTCAGGCCCGACGCGATCATCGCCCAGCGAACGGCGCATATGTCGACGACCTCCGGCCGCAGGCTAGGTGGCGGAAGGTCGCCGTCGGCGCCGAAGATCACCAAAGTCGGCGCCCTTACCAAAGGCAAATGGCGTCGCCAAGCAGTTGCTGGGGCATGGCCTGGTCGACCGCATCCGCCTGCTCATCTATCCCGGCGTCGTCGGCCACGGCAAGCCGCTGTTTGCGCCCGGCGGGCGAGTGCCGCTCGAGCTGATTTCGGCAACGCCGTTCAGCAACGGCGTGGTGGCGCTGGAATATGCAACCGCGAAGTCTTGATGCAGCTTCGCAGGGGACGGCGATGATGGCCACCTCACCCACTTGGGAGATCGGCAGCTTTCCCTCACCCGGCCTTCTTGCCCCGCTTGCCCTTCACGGCAGCCCTGCCCTCCAGCACCCGCTCGACCTCGCGCTTCAGCTGGTCCTTGATCTCGACCGTCTCGGCCATCAGTGTGTCGATCTTGAGGAAGTCGAGCACGCGGTACTTCGACACGTTCGGGCGGATCAGTATGTCGGGCGGGCACTGCCGCAGCTTGTTGGCGATGATCGACTGCATCATCAACTGCGTGGCGCCGTACATCAGATCGACGGTGGTCGGGTGCCGGCGCTCGGCCTCGCTCGGCGCGCCGACGACGTCGATGGCGATGATAATGTCGGCGTCCTTTTCGATGAGGTCAAAGGGCACGGGGTTGTAGATGCCACCGTCGATCAGCACGCGGCCGTCGCGCGTCACCGGACGGAACACCGCCGGAATGGCGGCGGAAGCGGCCAATGCCGAATGCAGGTCGCCGTCCTCGAAGACGGCGAGCTTGTGGCCGAAATAGTCGGTCGCCGTCACTTTCAGTGGGATCTTCAGCTGTGCGAAGGTTTCCGGGATGGCGTCGGGCAGGAAGGATTTCAGGATGCGCTCGACATTGAACTGGCTGACGCGGATGCCGTTCTGCATAGCCTCGGCGATGGTTCCCGGTCTTGCCCGCCACATGCGCGAGGCCACCTCGGCGCGGCTGCCGAGGATAGAACGGGCATAGGCGTGGATCTCCGCCCCGGTCATGCCGGAGGCCATGCCGGCGCCCATGATGGCGCCAATCG
>NZ_RZSG01001138.1:0-1406 GCF_003997725.1 Mesorhizobium sp. M4A.F.Ca.ET.050.02.1.1 | reverse complement strand
TGCGCGAGGAGCTCAAGGTCAACACCACGTGCGGCCTCTCCAACATCTCCTTCGGCCTGCCGCACCGCCACGGCATCAACGCCGCCTTCATCCCGATGGTGATCGGCGCCGGCATGACCTCGGCGATCATGAACCCGGTGCGCCCGCAGGAAATGGAAGCGGTGCGCGGCGCCAATGTGCTGAACGGCACCGACGAGAACTGCACCAACTGGATCCGCACCTACAAGGACTACAAGCCGGCCGAAGGCGGCCATGCGGTTGCCGCTCCGGTGGCGGTCAACGCTCCCGGCGAAGGCGCCGGCAATGGCGGCCGTCGCCGCGGCGGCCGCGAAGCCCGGATGGCCAGGGGATAAGCGCGCAATCGTGAACTCGCCTGCCAACATCACCGATCCGCTCGTGCTGTTCATGCCGTCCGGCAAGCGCGGGCGGTTTCCGGTCGGCACGCCGGTGCTCGACGCGGCGCGTCAACTCGGCGTCTATGTCGAAAGCGTCTGTGGCGGACGCGCCACTTGCGGGCGCTGCCAGATCGAGGTGCAGGAAGGCAATTTCGCCAAGCACAAGATCGTCTCTTCCAACGACCACATTTCGCCCAAGGGCGCCAAGGAGGAGCGCTACGAGCGCGTGCGCGGCCTTCCCGAGCGGCGGCGCCTCTCCTGCTCGGCGCAGATCCTCGGCGACCTCGTCATCGACGTGCCGCAGGACACGGTCATCAACGCCCAAACCATCCGCAAGGATGCCGACACCAGGGTGATCGCCCGCGATACGGCAGTGCGCATGTGCTATGTCGAGATCGAAGAGCCCGACATGCACAAGCCGCTCGGCGATCTCGACCGCCTGAAGATCGCGCTGATGAAGGACTGGGGCTTCAAGAGCCTCGAGTTCGACTTCTACCTGATGCCGCAGGTGCAGGGCATCCTGCGCAAGGGCAACTGGACCGCCACCGCCGCCATCTACAAGGATGCCGACAGTGATATCGCGCGCGTCATCGCGCTGTGGCCAGGCCTCAAGAACGAGGCTTACGGACTCGCCTGCGATATCGGCTCGACCACCATCGCCATGCATCTGGTGTCGCTGCTGTCCGGCCGTGTCGCGGCCTCTTCCGGCACATCGAACCCGCAGATCCGCTTCGGCGAGGATCTGATGAGCCGTGTCTCCTATGTGATGATGAATCCGGACGGCCGCGAAGGCATGACGGTCGCGGTGCGCGAGGCGATTTCCAGCCTGGTCGACAAGGTTTGCGCCGAAGGCAATGTGCAGCGCAACGACATCCTGGACTCCGTCTTCGTCGGCAATCCGATCATGCACCATCAGTTCCTCGGCATCGATCCGACCGAGCTCGGCGGCGCGCCCTTCGCGCTCGCGGTCTCGGGCGCGGTGCGCATCAAGACCTCCGATATTGGCCTGAA
>NZ_RZSG01001137.1:0-1407 GCF_003997725.1 Mesorhizobium sp. M4A.F.Ca.ET.050.02.1.1 | reverse complement strand
GCTCTGACCTCGTTCCGGCCCGACACGGCCAGGCTCAGGGCCGGCGTTGCCAGAGACGGGGTCGTGGTGCCGGAGTTGGTACGCCAGATCAAGGCCGCCGTCGGCGAACCGCACAATGCGTTCGTTCATTTCGGCGCGACCAGCCAGGACGTCATCGACAGCTCGCTGGTGCTGCGGCTCAGCGGCGCGGTCGACCATATCGGCCTGCTGCTCAGCGAAAACATCGTGCGGCTTGCGGGCCTCGAACAGGATTTCGGGGGCAGGGCGCTGATGGCGATGACGCGCATGCAGCCGGCAATCCCGATCACGGTTGGAGATCGGATTGCCTCATGGCGGGCGCCGCTGGAGCGTCACCAACTCAGATTGAAGGAACAGTCCGCGCGGCTGCTGGTCGTCCAGTTCGGCGGCGCGGCCGGCACGCTCGATAGACTCGGCGACAAGGCTGCGCCCGTGCGCGCGGCGCACGCCGCCAAACTCGGCCTCGGCGATGCGCCGCAGTGGCACAGCCAGCGCGACGCGCTGGCCGATTTCGCCAGCTGGCTGTCGCTGGTGACCGGCAGCCTCGGCAAGTTCGGCCACGACATCGCGCTGATGGGGCAGGCCGGTACGGACATAAAACTGTCCGCGGGCGGCGGCTCGTCGGCCATGCCGCACAAGCAGAACCCGGTGAAGGCGGAGGCGCTGGTGGCCCTTGCCCGCTTCAACGCCACCCAGCTTGCCGGCATGCACCAGGCGCTGGTGCACGAGCAGGAGCGCTCTGGCGCCGCCTGGACACTGGAATGGCTGATCCTGCCGCAGATGGTGGTGGCGACAGCGGGAGCACTCCGGCTCGCCGCGGAGCTTGCCGGACAGATCGAAAGCCTCGGACACTGATGCGTACACAGGTTGTTATCATCGGCTCGGGCCCATCCGGCCTGCTGCTCGGCCAGTTGCTCGCCACCATTGGTGTCGAGACCGTCATTCTCGAACGGTCGAGCCGCGAGCATGTGCTCGGCAGGGTGCGCGCCGGCGTGCTCGAACAGGGGACCGTCGACCTGCTCGGCGAGGCGGGCGCGGCAGACAGGCTCCATGCCGAAGGACTGCCGCATTCCGGCATCTCGCTCGCCTTCGACGGTCGCCTGCACCGCATCGACCTCACGGCGCTCACCGGCGGCAAGCATGTCACCGTCTACGGCCAGACCGAGGTGACGCATGATCTGATGGACAAGCGCGAAACGGCCCGGCTGGTCACCGTCTACGAAGCCGCGAACGTCGCGCCGCATGATTTCGATGGCGCGGCGCCTTTCGTCACCTATGACAAGGACGGTGTCGGCCATCGCATCGACTGCGACTTCATCGCCGGCTGCGACGGCTATCACGGCGTCAGCCGCCGCTCGGTGCCGGAGGGCGCGCTGAAGACCTTCGAGC
>NZ_RZSG01001136.1:0-1410 GCF_003997725.1 Mesorhizobium sp. M4A.F.Ca.ET.050.02.1.1 | reverse complement strand
CGCCAGCACGCGCCAGGCGACCAGTGACGGTTCAGCGCATTCGAGCATCGCCATCACCGTCGACTGCTGATGCGCGATCGTTGCCGGACGTCCGGCCTCAGCCGAGGCGTAGACGCACGCCGAGCGCCCCGGCTCGACCACTACGGCCTTCGGCCGCCGCCCGCCGAGCATAATCGCCATATGGCCGGCGATCGCCGCGGCGAAGCCGCCGACGCCGGCCTGCAGGAAGACATGCGTGGGCGGCTCGGCCACCTGCCGCAGCGTCTCGCGCACGATCACCGTGTAGCCCTGCATGACCAGGCCGGGGACGCGCTCATAGCCCGGCCAGGACGTGTTGGAGACGATCTTCCAGCCGCGCTCGGCGCCGACGCGGGCGACTTCGCGCACCGCATGATCGTAGCCGCCCTCGACCTGCACGATCTCGGCGCCGAAGCGGGCGATGGCCGCGACACGCTCACGGCTTACGCCAGCATGGACGAAGATCACCGAGCGCGCGCCGACCAGGCCGGCGCCCTGCGCGACCGAGCGGCCATGATTGCCGTCGGTGGCGCAGACAAAGATCATGCTGGACGCGATCTCGCGCACCTTGGCGTCGTTGATCTCGCCGATATCGACGGTGCGGCCGAGCCACTTGCCTGCCTCCTCCAGCACCAGCCGTATGACCGCATAGGCGCCGCCCAGCGCCTTGAAGGAGCCGAGGCCGAGACGCTGGCCTTCATCTTTGACGTAAAGTGCGGCGATGCCGAGTTCATCGGCCAACGCCGGCAAGGCGTGCAGCGGCGTTTCGACATGGTTGTGCCGCGCCTTGAGATAGTGCTCGGCCCGCTCGCCTCCCGCCATGCCGAGGGACTCGGCATCGGCCGCAACCAACGGCTGGTTGTGTTCGGGACGTTGATTGAGCAGCAGCATGGCATTCTTTCTTCGAGGCACTGAACTTATTGGCGCGCGCGAAAATTCGCCGTCTAAACTCGCTGAATGATTGATTTTTGTTTCGGCCCGATGTCGCCGGATGCCAACCTCTGCGAGACTCGACGCCTTCGACGTGACTATTTTTGGTGGTGTCATGGCTTGGCAACACTGTGCCGCAGAAGCCGGCGATCCGCGTTTTCTGCTGCCGCGGTCAGTCGGCCGCCAATCTCGCGGCGACGCCGAGCAGGATGTTGGCTCCGGCAACCAGTTCGCCGGCGGCGGTGAACTCTGCCGGGTTGTGGCTGATGCCGCCCCGGCTCGGCACGAAGATCATCGCGGACGGCGCGATGCGCGCGATCATCTGAGCGTCGTGGCCGGCGCCCGAGGTGATGCGCCGGCAGGAAAGGCCGGCGGCTCCGGCAACCTCCTCGACCAGCGAGACGATGCGGGCATCGAAGGTTACCGGCTCGAAACGCGCCAGGCTTTCAGCCTGGACGGTGA
>NZ_RZSG01001135.1:0-1412 GCF_003997725.1 Mesorhizobium sp. M4A.F.Ca.ET.050.02.1.1 | reverse complement strand
GTCAGGATGTTCAAGGACCCCCTCACCCCGCCTTCCTCCCCATCATCCCATAGTGCACCGCCAGCAAATCCAGCCCGACCTTCAGCAGCTTGACCACCACATCCCGCCCGTCGCCGCTGCGTTCGGCGATGGCCTTCACCGACTGGCCTTCGAGGCAGACCTTGCGCACCACATCCGCCACCTCCCAATGGGCGAGCGCGGCCGCCGCCTGCGCATGGGCGCGGCCGGCTGAGAGGACGCGGTCGGGGATGCCGGCATTCACTCGAGTGCCGTCGACGCGCTCGCTCCAGGACTGTGGTTGCAGCCCCTCGCGCGCGGTGCGCTCGAAATCGTCGCGGAAGCGCCCTCCCGCCTCGCGCTGCTGGCGCGTCAGCGAGGTGATGCCCACCAGCGGATCGACATTGCGCAGGCGCACGATGCCGCCGGTGGAGGTGTAGCCGCCGTTCGAGACCGCGTAGACGCGGCGTGCCTCGGCGGTACCGGCCGCGAGGCGCTGGCGGCCAAAGGCGTCTTGCTTCAGCGCGAAGTCGTGGCCGACCTCGCGGCGGATGCGCACCTGCTCGGCCTCGCCCTTGGGGAGCTTTGGGGGTGCGGGTTTTTTGGAAGGTTTGCGGGGCATAAGCGGGTCCTTGTGTGGGGGGATTGTCGAAATGGTTGCGCCAGGCACCCCTCATCCGTCTCGGCGCTGCGCGCCGATCCACCTTCTCCCACAAGGGGAGAAGGTGGCCGCGAAGCGGACGGATGAGGGGTGTTCCGCGGCACGCCGTCTCCAGATGTCAGCTTTTCACCAGCTTCACAGGTGAATCCCCTCCCCGCTTGGCGATCAGCTCGCGCATCAGACGGCGCTCGCGCACCTCGATCGAGAGCTGGGCGCTGGACGGGCAGAACTGGGCGCTGTCGACCCTGGCCTCGCCGCGGATGAAGCGCTGGATGGCGGCCTGCACGTCCGCCAGCTCGGCATCCTTAACGGCGGCCAGGTAGCCGCGCATCTGCATGTCGACGTCAGCGCGCGCCGACTGCGGGAAGCATGAGAACATCGCCGCCAGGACCTTGGCCGCCTGCTGCAATTCGGCTGCTGTCATTGATCTCCTCGATGATTGAATTGGCGGCATCGAGATGGGTTTTTGGCCGATGCCAGCCGGGCCTTTCTTTCGGCGCGCCTGCGCGTCCTGAAAAAGCGAGAGCTTTTTCCCTGGACTCTGGGTTCTGGGAGTCTGGACTCTGGGGCTTATCCCCTGCCCGGCCGCGCGGCTTAACCCGCCCGTTGTCCGCCCCCTTATCCCGGGGCGATTTTGCGCTGTCGTTTGAAAGGCTTGGGTTGCCGCCCTTCAAGCCGTTGCGGCGCGCGAGCCTGGCCTTGCGGGCGTCCGCGATCATGCGCCGCGAATAGATGCGGCCGTGGCGATCGCGAG
>NZ_RZSG01001134.1:0-1412 GCF_003997725.1 Mesorhizobium sp. M4A.F.Ca.ET.050.02.1.1 | reverse complement strand
TCACCACGCCACTCCTGAGCCCGGCGCGCCGCAGCCCGCCGACCAGATCGTGGCCATTCGCATCGTCGCCCAGGCCGGCAAGGGCGCCGGCCTCGCGCCGGTTCATGAACAGCACGGCCAGGCTGCCCAGCACCTGCATCAGCCGCACCACCTTGGCCGGCGAGATGGCGATGGCGAAGATCGGCTTGCCGGCGGCTTGCGCCACCAGCCGTTCCAGCGCCGCGGACGGCAGGTTCGCGTCGCATAGGAGGGCATCGGCGGAAGCGATCGCCTCGCGCACCTTGGCGCGGCGGATCTGCTTGGGGAAGGCGAGGTCGTAGAGCGCCATGTCGGCAAAGCCGACGATCAGCTCGCCGTCGCGGTCGATCAGCGCCGTGTAGCTCGGCGTCGTGCGGTCGAGGAACACCGCCGACAGGTCGACGATGCCGGCGCTCGCGATCGCCGTCGACACAGTCTCGGCCGCGGCGTCGCCGCCGCGCATCGACAGCAGCGAGGCCGAGACGCCGCGCCTGACCACACTGCGCAACGCGTTGAAGACGCCGCCGCCGACATCCTCGCGCATGGTGCCGGGATTCGAGGCAGCCGGCACGTAAGGGCCCGACACCTGGCCCCGCCGGTCGATATGGGCGCCGCCCACGGCAAGGATGTTGGGGGACTTCACCATCGTGGCGTCGATACCTTTGTTGATTGTCCGGCCGCGCACACTAGGTTTCTCCGCGCCGCCCCGCAATCAGCGCCGCGATTCGGGCCGGCCGGACAACGGAACCCTGCATGGCCGATTGGACGACGCCGCCGCCGTGTGTTGTGGGACATAAATAGAACAGATCAAGATATTGATTGTTTTTCAGCAACTTGATGCCTCTTGCCAAACGAGAACAAAAAAGGTACAAAATGGCAGGGATCACGGATTGTCCGGCCTTCATTGACGACCAAGGGGTGATGTATCATGGCTCAGAATACTTTGCGGCTTGTAGAGGATAAGGCAGTGGACAAATCAAAGGCTCTGGACGCGGCGCTGTCGCAAATCGAGCGCGCCTTCGGCAAGGGCTCGATCATGCGCCTCGGCGCCAATGAGCAGGTGGTCGAGATCGAAACCGTGCCGACCGGCTCGCTCGGCCTCGACATCGCGCTCGGCGTCGGCGGCCTGCCGCGCGGCCGCATCATCGAGATCTACGGGCCGGAAAGCTCGGGCAAGACGACGCTGGCGCTGCACACGGTGGCGGAAGCCCAGAAGAAAGGCGGCATCTGCGCCTTCGTCGATGCCGAGCACGCCCTCGATCCGGTTTATGCCCGCAAGCTCGGCGTCGACCTCGAAAACCTGCTGATCTCGCAGCCCGACACCGGCGAGCAGGCGCTGGAGATCTGCGATACGCTGGTGCGCTCCGGCGCCATCGACGTGCTGGTGGTCGATT
>NZ_RZSG01001133.1:0-1417 GCF_003997725.1 Mesorhizobium sp. M4A.F.Ca.ET.050.02.1.1 | reverse complement strand
GGCTTGCCGCCGCGCATCGGCTCGCCCGCCATGGTCATGACGTGACCATATTGGAGGCGCGAGCGAAGGCCGGCGGCCTCAACGAATATGGCATCGCGGCCTACAAGAGCGTCGACAATTTCGCCCAGGCCGAGGTCGACTACGTTACCTCGATCGGCGGCATCGACATCCAGAACGGCAAGGCGCTCGGCCGCGACTACCAGCTGTCCGACCTGATCCGGAACTACGACGCGGTGTTCCTCGGCATGGGGCTTGGCGGCGTCAACGCGCTGCGCGCCGACGGCGAGGATGCCGATGGTGTCACCAACGCCGTGGAGTTCATCGCCGAGCTGCGTCAGGCGGGCGATCTTTCGGGCCTGCCGGTCGGAAGGCGCGTCGTCGTCATCGGCGGCGGCATGACGGCGATCGACGCCGCGGTGCAGTCGAAGCTGCTCGGGGCCGAGGAGGTGACGATCTGCTACCGGCGCGGCCAGGAGCACATGAATGCATCCGGCTTCGAGCAGGATCTGGCCGCCGCCAACGGCGTCACCATCCGCCACTGGCTGCAGCCGAAGCGGGTCATCGCCGAGAACGGCAAGGTGTCGGCGATCGAGCTCGAATACACGGCAATGAACGGCGACAAGCTTGCCGGCACTGGCGAGCGGCTTACGCTCGCCGCCGACCAGGTGTTCAAGGCGATCGGCCAGAGCTTTGTCCCGGCAGCGCTGAATGGCAGTGGCGCCGAGATCGAGCTGGAGGGCGGGCGCATCAAGGTCGATGCCGAGGGGCGTACGTCGCTGGCGAAGGTCTGGGCCGGCGGCGACTGCATCTTCGGCGGCGATGACCTCACCGTCTCGGCCGTGGCGCAGGGCCGCGACGCGGCGGAATCGATCAACCGGGCACTGACCTCTAACGGGAGGGCATGAGCATGGCAGATATCCGCAACAATTTCGTCGGCATCAAGTCGCCCAATCCGTTCTGGCTGGCCTCGGCGCCGCCGACCGACAAGGCCTACAATGTCATCCGCGCCTTCAAGGCGGGCTGGGGCGGCGTGGTCTGGAAAACGCTCGGCGAAGAGGGGCCGCCCGTCGTCAACGTCAACGGCCCGCGCTATGGCGCGATCTGGGGTGCCGACCGGCGACTGCTTGGCCTGAACAACATCGAGCTGATAACCGACCGCGAGCTGCAGACCAATCTGCGCGAGATCAAGCAGGTCAAGCAGGACTGGCCGGATCGCGCCGTCGTCGTCTCGCTGATGGTGCCGTGCGTCGAGGAAAGCTGGAAGGCGATCCTGCCGGTGGTCGAGGAGACCGGAGCCGACGGCATCGAGCTCAATTTCGGCTGTCCGCACGGCATGTCGGAGCGCGGCATGGGCTCGGCGGTCGGCCAGGTGCCGGAATATATCGAAATGGTGGTGCGCTGGTGCAAGGCAAACACC
>NZ_RZSG01001132.1:0-1419 GCF_003997725.1 Mesorhizobium sp. M4A.F.Ca.ET.050.02.1.1 | reverse complement strand
CGGCCACTGGGCCTTCGCCGTAATTCCGGACAAGCCGCCGGCAAAGCGGATCGCCGGCGGCTTGTCCGGAATTACGGCGAAGGCCCAGTGGCCGAGATCGTCCTCGCCTGATTTCAGCGTCAGCACGCCGTCGCCGGTCAGCTTGCCGGTGAACTGGCGCACTTTTGGCGCTGCTGTCGACACCGGCTTGGCGGCCTGCGGTCCGGCCGGGTCGATGGCGCGGGCATTGCCGTCCTTGTCGGCAAAGCTCAGCGTCTCCTCGCCCGAGCCACCGGTGACGCGCAGCGAGACATCGCTGCCCTGCGGCACGGTGAAGGTGGCGGCCGCCTGGTTGGCGTCGGCGGTGAGGAAGAGCGGCGGCTTGCCGGTATAGGCAGGTGGCGTCACCCAGGCGTCGATGCGCGGCGGAACGGCGTCGCGCGCGGCGCGGGCGACGAAGCCGTCGCTTATCCGGCCGCCTGACGGACCGAAGGAGAAGGCGAAGGCGGTGACCAGGAGCAGCGCCGCGACGGCGCGCAGGCCCCAGCGGTCGCGCTCCGGAACGCGTGCGCGCGGCCGGTCGGCGCCAAGACTGCCCAGCCGTTCAGCCATGCGCTTCTGGTGTTCGCGCCAAAGCGCCTGCGAGAAAATGCTTTCCTGACCGCTCGGGCGGTCGGTCTGCACCTGCACCGGGCTATGCAGCAGTTCATTGGCCGCTTCGATGCGCCGGTCGATCTCGGCTGCCGTCGGCAAGCGGAAGACGCTCAGCGGGTAGAGCGCTGCGAGGGCGGCTATGGCGAAGACAATCAGCACGCCGATGCGCGCGACGTCGGGCAGAAGCGGGAACAGGCCGAGCCAGGAGATGCTGAGGAACAGGCCGGCAAGGATGAGCAGCGGCAAAAGCAGCGGCCAGCCACGCTCGACCACCATGGAGGACCGCGTCGCCAGCCGGCTCAGGGCAAGACGCCCGGCCAGGCCACGATTGCCGCTGGAAGTGGGTCGTTGCGTCATCGGCCTTCCTGTCCGGGCGGGATGGCCCGAACCTCAGGACTAGAAGTGTACCAGCAAACACGGCAAAGGCGAGGCGGGTTCCAAAAACGTGAACCGTTCTTTCCGCTTTATGGTCAGAATTTTGCGGGGTCGGTGTTGGAGCCGCAGACCAGAACCGCGATGCGCTCGCCCGGCGAGGGCTGGTAGCGGCCGGAGAGCACCGCCGCGAAGGCCGCGGCACCGCCCGGCTCGGAAATGATTCGCACCCGGTCCCAGAGCGCCTTCTGCGCGGCGACGATGTCATCGTCGCTGATCAGGAGCGAACGCTCGACATAGGCCTCGGCGATCGGGAACATCATCTCTCCCACGCGCTTGGGTGCCAGAGAATCGGCGGCTATGCCTTCGGCTGGCGCATCGACTGGCCGGCCTGCCTCGAAGGCGCGATAAAGC
>NZ_RZSG01001131.1:0-1422 GCF_003997725.1 Mesorhizobium sp. M4A.F.Ca.ET.050.02.1.1 | reverse complement strand
CGCCAGGCTTTGCTACTAGACCACATGGCTGGACGTAAGGCGGAGGTTCAATTGCCAGGGGCCATCGTTTTTATCAGCCAGATCCATCGAGGTTTGCGAACTGGCGTATCGAAGGCTGGATAGTCATCGAGAGGGTAGATCAGCCGCGTGGGACCTTGCGTGCGCCGCGTCAACAGCTTGCCGTCCTGGCGAGTGGCAAGAAGCAGGGGACCTTCGATCCAGTCTTCCTTCGGGATTACCTGCACATAGTCGTCCACCGCCCGCAGGACGACTGACGATTCACCCTCCAATCCGACCAGCTTGACCACATCCCGGAACAGAACGCCCTGAAACACAAGTTGCCCTTTTTCAAAGGGACTTGGGGTGGAAACGCTGTAAAGGCCGAGCTTTTCCAGCTGTCGCAGCGTGACCGGGATCGATTCGCCGTTCTTCTCGACATTGAAAGCAACGGTATCGGGGGGATCCGGATATTTGGCCGGTTCCATGGCGAATGCCGGCAGCATGCCGATTGCCGAAATGACCAGAACAATCAGGATCCGATCAAGTGCAGATAAACTTCTCTCGAGGATCGACACAACGCAGTCCTTTCCATTTCCATGGCCAGTACCAACCGTTGCCGGCTCGCCGATACTGTCGGCGGAGTTGCCATCCTTCCATCGAATGTTTATTTTTCAGTTAGCTTTTGGTTGCAGCGGGCGTCGTTGCAGATGGCCGATGCAGGCTAACCAACGCCCATCGAAAGCATATCAAGGAGCTGGGCGCCAAGCCGGGCCGCCCCGCACGCTACTCCGCCGCCTGCACCCTGCCCGCTCCGATGATGGCGCGAATTTCGGCGCGGCAGGAGCCGCAATTGGTGCCGGCCTTGAGCGCTTCGCCAACGGCCCCGACGGTCGAGCAGCCAGCCCCCACAGCCGCCGCGATCTGGTTGGCGCCGATGCCGAAGCAGGAGCAGACGATCGCGCCGATATCCGGCCGGTCGGCGCCGGCGCGGCCGGCGACAATGCGGAAGCGCTCGCGCTGGCCGGCGTGGGCGGTTTCGAGCTGCTCGGCCGCCCAGCCGCGTGAGACAGCGACCGGGCCGGGTGCGACGAACAGGGCGCCGGCAAGGCGCTCGCCTTCAAAGGCGGCGATGCGGTGCTGGCCGGCGTCGCGGTCGTGATAGGCGAGCAGCTCGGCCTCAGGCGACACGAACAATGACTGGGCGAAATCTGGCCAGTCGATGTTTTCGTCGGCAAAAGCGAGCTCCACCCGCCAGCCGCCCTTGCAGCGGGCCACCGCCCAATAGTCGGCGGCGATGACCTCGGGGCGTTCTCGCATCACGGCGAAGCCGAAGGCTCTGGCGGCGAATTTCTCGATGCGCACCGCGACATGCTTCAGCGCCGGCTGGCCGGAAACAGGGTCGGCGAGCGCCGCGGTCAGGGC
>NZ_RZSG01001130.1:0-1423 GCF_003997725.1 Mesorhizobium sp. M4A.F.Ca.ET.050.02.1.1 | reverse complement strand
CTACTGGCACATGCTGCCCGAGGCAGCACAGGCGC
The DNA here is from genome assembly GCF_003997725.1 of Mesorhizobium sp. M4A.F.Ca.ET.050.02.1.1. Lineage (NCBI taxonomy): Bacteria > Pseudomonadati > Pseudomonadota > Alphaproteobacteria > Hyphomicrobiales > Phyllobacteriaceae > Mesorhizobium > Mesorhizobium sp. M4A.F.Ca.ET.050.02.1.1. Next base: position 1,388 of record NZ_RZSG01001130.1, on the reverse strand, counting down.
GCAAAGCCATCTGGAACGCGGTCAACCCTCACACCGGCAAGCGGCGCCTGTTCGAAGCGTTTCCGGAACCGCTGATCGAGAACATGAACGACAACGAGATGTTCGTTCGGTTCAAGGTCGGATCGACTTTTCAGGTGGTTGGATCGGACAATTTCAACAGCCTGGTCGGCGCACCGCCAGTCGGCATCACGTTCTCGGAATGGGCATTGGCCAATCCGGCGGCATGGGCATACCTGTCGCCGATCCTCGCCGAGAACGGCGGCTGGGCGTCGTTCATCACCACGCCGCGCGGCAATAACCACGCCAAGGGCATGCTCGATGCAGTGAAGGGCAACGTGTTCGACCCGGTGTCGAACCCGCGCGGCTGGTTCAGTGAGGTGCTGCCGGCTTCCGTCACCGGCGCGATTGACGAAGTCACGATCGAGGAGCAGCGGGCGATCTATGTGGGCCTGTTCGGCAAGGAAACGGCCGACATGCTCATCGACCAGGAATTTTTCTGCAGCTTCGCGGGTGCGTTGATCGGCTCCTATTGGGGCGCGGAGATCGCGCGGGCTGAGCGGCAGGGGCGCATCGGCACCGCGTTCGACATCGACCCCAGGTATCCGGTGCATACGGCATGGGATCTGGGCAAGGCGGTCAACAACCCGATCTGGTGCTTCCAGGTCATCGACGGCGTGCCGCTGATCGTCGACTTCTACGTTCCCGACAGCGAAGACTTGGAAGACTGGTGCAAGTGGCTGGACGAGCAGGGCTACCACGGCGATGACTTCGTGCCGCATGACATCCTGCATCCGCAGTGGGGAACGAAGCGCACGCGGCTGGACACGCTTCGGGCGCACGGCCGCAAGCCGAAGATGGTCGGCATGGTCAGCCTGGCCGAGGGCAACAACGCCGGCCTGCAGACGATCAAGTTGGCGCGCTTCAGGAACACCGGCAGCGTCAACGACGGCGTCGAGGGGCTGAAGGCCTACCGGCGCGAGTACGACGACGAGAAGAAGACGTTCCGCGACATCCCGGTCAAGAATTGGGCCGAGCACTATGCGTCCGCATTCCGATATCTCGGTCTCGCATGGCGGCAGGCTATCGTTGCGGCCGAGAAGCCACTCGGTGACAAAGGCGCCTACGTGGGCCAGAATGACGGCACGATACGCAGCCAGCAGACCGTCAAGGAGGCTGTCGACGCAATGGTGAGGCGCCGTCGAGCAGGAAGATAGGTGGGCTGCACTTGTTTTATTAGCCTTAGCTTGACTAAGCCGGTAGCCCAGCCGCACACTGATGCTTTCAGGGAGGAACTATTTCGCAAAAGGAGGAGGAGACTATGGTCAAACGTGGCATCAAAGGGGCCGTTGCTACCATACTGTTCTGCATTGGGATGGCACCCTTAGGAT
>NZ_RZSG01000112.1:0-11734 GCF_003997725.1 Mesorhizobium sp. M4A.F.Ca.ET.050.02.1.1 | reverse complement strand
GACTGCTCGGCGGGCTGTTCGAGTTCGCCGACCTCGGCTTGCACGAGCTGAAAGGGTTCGACGCCCCGATCCGCGCGTGGAGAGTGCTTCGCGAGAGTGCCGCCGAGACCCGGTTCGAAGCGCGCGCGACGAGCGGCCTCGCCCCCACGGTCGGGCGCGAGCACGAGCTTGCTCTGCTCGCGGAGCTCTGGAGCAAGGCCGCGTCCGGGGAGGGGCAGGTGGTCCTGCTCTCCGGTGAGCCAGGCATCGGCAAGTCGCACCTGATTCAGGCGCTGCGCGAGCGCCTGCGCGACCGGCCGCACATCCGCATCCGCTGCCAGTGCTCGCCGTTCCACGCAAACAGCGCCCTTCGCCCGTCGATCGTCCAGCTCACCCGCGCGGCTGGCTTCCACCCAGACGATCCGCCGAGCGTGAAACTCGATAAGCTGGAGCGGCTCCTGGCGCGGTCCACAGACAAGGTCCGGGACGACGCCCCTTTGTTGTCGGCGTTTCTTTCGCTCCCGGTGGGCAGCCGCTACGCACCCCTGAACCTCAGCCCCCAGCGCCAGAAGGAGCTGACCCTCGAGGCGCTGATCCGGCAGCTTGTTGGCCTAGCGGCCCGCCAGCCCGTGCTGTTGGTTTTCGAGGATATCCACTGGATTGATCCAACGTCGCTGGAGCTCCTCGACCGATTGGTCCCGCAGATCCCGCGCCTTGCAGTCTTGGCGATCTTCAGTTTCCGCCCTGAGTTCGAGCCGCGGTGGATCGGCCACCCGCGGGTCACCTCGCTCGCGCTGAACCGCCTGAGCCACCGGCAGGGTGCCGCCCTGGTGCAGCGGTTGACCGGTGGCAAGGCGCTGCCGGGCGGGTTGCTCGAGCAGATGGTGGCCAAGACAGACGGCGTGCCCCTGTTCCTCGAGGAGGTGACCAAGGCGGTCATCGAATCCGACGTGTTGACCGATGAAGGCGACCGTTACGCGCTCGCGGGCCCGCTGCCACCGTTGGCGATCCCTGCAACCCTGCAGGATTCTCTGGTGGCGCGGCTCGATCGGCTGGTGGCGCCGGCGCGGGAGGGTGCGCAGATTGGCGCCGCCATCGGCCGCGAATTCTCTTATGAGCTGCTGGCGGCTGTCGCGCAGCGCGGGGAACGGGAACTGCAGGGCGCCCTCGACCAGCTAATCGGCGCCGAGCTCGTGATCGCGCGCGGTCGGCCGCCGCACGCGACGTGCATCTTCAAGCACGCATTGGTGGGAGATGCCGCCTATGCCACCTTGCTGCGCAGTCGGCGCCAGCAACTGCACACCCGGATCGCCCACGCGCTCGAGCAGCATTTCGGCGAGGTCGTCGAACACGAGCCCGAGATCGTGGCTCAGCACTATACGGCTGCAGGCCTCTCGCTTCAGGCCATCGGCTATTGGCAGCGCGCGGGAGAGAGCGCCAACGACCGTTCGGCCAACGATGAGGCCCAGAGCCATCTGCAGAAAGCGCTGAACCTGATCGAAACGCTCCCTGCGGGCCCGGAGCGCCAGCGGCGCGAGCTCGCAGCGCTAACGGTGCTGGGCCGCGTGCTCGCCGCCAGGAGTGGCTACGCAAATCCCGAGGTCGAGCAGGTATATTCTCGCGCGCGCCGCCTTTGCGAGCTGATGCCGGAAGATGCGGACCTCTTCCCGGTTCTGCTCGGCCTGGCCATCTACTCGGCCACGCGCGCCGAACTCACGTCGGCGCACGAGCTGAGCGGACGGCTTCTCGACCTTGCCCGGCAGAGCAACGATCCCGTGTGGGTGGTCGAAGCCCACTATGCTCGGGGGGTCGGCTTTTCCTGGCGCGGCGACTTCAGGGAGGCACGCAAACATCTGGAGCTGGCCTCTGAATCGTATCGCCCACAGCGACATCGAGCGCATCTCGCCCTCTACGGCCAGGATCCCGGACCGATTTGCCTGTGTCGTGGGTCGGCGGTGCTTTGGCACCTCGGCTACCCCGACCAGGCGCTGGCCCGGATGGAAGACGCCCTTGTCTTGGCCGAGCGATTGGCGCACCCCTTCAGCCGCGCTTATGTGCTGACATGGGCAGCATGGTTACGACTGTTCCGACGCGAGGTGGCCGAAGCCGAGGAGCGGATCGACCGTGCGCTCACCTTCGCGACCGAGCAGGCGTATCCCTTTTGGACCGCCATGGCCGCCCAGCAGAAGGGCTGGCTCTCGGCGAAGCAGGGCCATAAGGAGCGGGCGATCGCCCAGATTGAGGATAGCCTGGCCCGGATGCAGGCCGTCGGAACGCACGTGACGCAGGCATACGCGATGGGACTGCTCGGCGAGGTGCTAGGCAGTGTCAATCGCGCGTCCGACGGCGTGCGTCTGATCGATCGGGCCCTCGACCAGGTGAACCGGACCCGCGAGCAGTGGTGCCATGCCGAATTGCTGCGGCTCCGCGGTGCCCTATGCGCTGCCGCGGAACCAGGCGATTGCCGCGAGGCTGAAATCTCGTTCCGCCAGGCGATCGAGCGGTCTCGCGAGCAAGGTGCCAAATCCTGGGAGCTCCGCGCCGCCACATCGCTTGCGCGCCTTTTGGCCGAACAGGGCAAGCGCGCCGAGGCGCACGACCTGCTGGCGCCGACCTACGGCTGGTTCACCGAGGGCTTCGACACGCTCGATCTGAAAGAGGCCAAGACCTTGCTCGACAAGCTGGGGGCATGATCCACATGCCAGCCATGCAATGTCCGGTCCTGGCGCATTCCGGACACCGATCTCGTGCTGAGTCAGTGCACGCGTTCAAAATATCAAGCGAGTAGTCCATCGCGGCCTCGTCCCGGCTATCCGCCCGCGTGTTCGTTGCGACCGTGAGCCGCGATGAACATGGCGACAGCCGCCCGGCAATAGGATTCGATTTCGTCATCGTCCTCTGCTCTCGCCTCATCAAAGCGTGCAATAATCAGAAGATCGGAGCCTTTGAAAAGTGCGGCAAACAAGCGGGCGGACCGGAGAGGATCGGGCACGTTCAGCACCGCCTTCGCGTTCAACTGACGTAACAGGGTCTCGATTTGGGCGACGATATGGGCGGGGCCGGCTTCGTAATGGACTTTGCTCAACGACTTTTGGTTCGGCGTGTCGGCCATGACCATGGCTTCGACGTTGCGGACGTCTGGGCGCAGCAGCGTGCGAAGCAGCGATGATCCCACCGCCATAAGCTGATCCTCGGCCGAGCCATCGACGCCTTCAAAAAGCGCCTGTGGGATTAGCTGCTGACAGCGGGCCGCAAAGGCCGCGCCAAACAGCGCCTCTTTGTTCTCGAAGTGCTTGTAAATGCTGAGCTTCGATATCTTCGCTCGCTGGGCGACCTTGTCCAATGTCGTCGCTTGAAAACCCAATTCTGCAAAGAGTTCGCCTGCGGTGTCGACAATGGTTTGGCCAAGCGCCTCATTGGCGGGCCGGCCACGCCGGCCTCGACTATTTTCGGTCATCTCAATTACAGTCCTTGACAGTATCGTAATTCATGAATTACGATACTACGCAGTTTCAGAAATTCCAAGAGTGGATTTTATCGTGTCCTCCAAATCAGCATTGCCTTGACCGCCCACCGATATCGAATGCGCATCGCTGGGCGATTGTGCGCGCCAGGCTCAGCCCAACCCGCTTCATCCGCAACACGGAGCCCATCACCATGAATGACGTCATCATTATCGGCGGCAGCTTTGCTGGCCTTGCCGCCGCCCTGCAACTCGGCCGTGCCCGCCGCAAGGTCACCGTTCTCGACACTGGCCTGCCGCGCAACCGCTTCGCCGGCCACTCGCATGGTATGCTTGGCCACGATCACAAGCCGCCGCTGGACATCCTGGCCGAGGCGCGCCGGCAGCTGGCGCGTTATTCTGCGATCAGTCTGGTCAACGTTCGGGCCGACAAAGTCTCCGGCGGCATCGACGATTTCTCCGTCCTCACTGCCGATGGCGAAAGCCTGGGGGCGCGCCGGCTGATCCTGAGCTATGGCGTTGCCGACCAGATGCCGGATGTGCCGGGCTTTGCAGAAAGCTGGGGCACATCCATCGTGCCTTGCCCCTATTGCGACGGCTTTGAAGTCGCCGGCCAGCATTGGGGCCTCGTCTGGTCCGGCCCGCAGTCGCACAATCAGGTCAGGCTGTTCCACGATTGGACCGACAGGTTGACGGTCTTCGCCGATGGTCACGACATTCCGCCCGCTATCCGGGCCGATCTGGAGCGTCGCAACACACCTATCGTCGATGGCCGGATCACCGAGATCGCCCGTCATGGGGACCATAATCCCACCGTCAAGCTCGATAGCGGCCCCGATATGGCTGTCGACATTCTGTTCGCGCATCCGCGCAACAAGCCGGCGGCAAGCCTGCATGAACCACTGGGCCTCGCCACGCTCGATACGCCCCTCGGCATCATCCTCAAGGTCGACGAGCGCCGCGAAACCAGCATGCCCGGCATCTACGCCGCCGGCGACCTCGCCAACCCCCTCACGCCGCCATCGGTCACCCTGGCATCATCGCACGGCGCGATGGCGGGCATCTTCGCCCAGCAGTCGATGCTGACTTGAGAGCAGAGTTTCTCCGGTCCCAATTGGCCAACCTGAGCGGCGTCGCTCCAACCTAAAGCAAGAAGGGAAGTTATCCTCATGAGTATGACCAGTCCTGGCGTCGCCCTGGTGACCGGCGCATCCTCCGGAATCGGTCTCGCCACCGCCAAAGCCTTGCGGGATGCGGGCTTTCGAGTGTTCGGAACCAGCCGCCGCGCCGCGGCGAAGAGATCCGACGGTATTACTATGCTGCCCTGTGACGTTACCGACGATGAGTCCGTAGCGAAAGTGGTCGAGCGGGTCCTTGCCGAGGCCGGCCGCATCGACGTGCTCGTCAACAATGCCGGCATGGGCCTGCTCGGCGCCGCGGAGGAGTCCTCGACGGTTCAGGCGCAGGCGCTGTTCGACGTGAACGTCTTCGGCGTCTTTCGCGTGACCAATGCGGTGTTGCCGACAATGCGACGCCAAGGAAAGGGCAGAATTGTTAATTTGAGCTCGGTGCAGGGGTTCATCCCGGGTCCATTTTTCGCGCTTTATTCATCGACCAAACATGCCGTTGAAGGCTATTCCGAATCGCTCGACCATGAACTGCGCGCGTTCGGAATTCGTGTCTCCTTGGTCGAGCCCGCCTATACCCGCACCTCCTTCGAAGAGAATCTCGCGAAGCCGGACCAGTTCCTGGCCATTTATGACATGGCGCGCGCAGTCATGAATGGAGCGGTACGGAAGGAGATGGAGAAAGGCGATGCGCCCGAAGTGGCGGCCCAGACCGTGTTGGCGGCTGCGACCGATCCGGCTCCGAAGAGGCGCTATACGGCTGGGAAAACGGCGCGTCAGATCAGTTTTCTGCGCCGTTTCGTCCCTGCGTCCGCATTCGACAAGAGCCTGCGAAAGCGGTTCGGGCTGCCGGTCTGATGCAAGCATCAACCGGCTTTCGGAGGAGCGCCTGGTTAAGAGCGCATCACGACAAGGATATGTCATGGCACAGCACAATGCGGATAGGCTCGCCGATTGGAATGACCAAGCGGGGAGCGCTGGGTCGCCCCACCAGGCCCGGCTCGACGCCATGCTGGCGGTGTTCGGCCAAGCCGCGATCGAAGCCGCCGCGCCCGCGACGAGCGAGCGCGTGCTGGACGTCGGCTGCGGCGCGGGCGCGTCAAGTCTGGCACTGGCTGCCCTCGTTGGCCGGCGTGGCCAAGTGCTGGGCTTGGACATATCCGAACCGTTGATCGACCGGGCGCGCGCCCTTGCGCCACAGGATACGCCGGCCCTGTTCCGAGTGGCCGACGCCAGCAGCGCCGAGTTGCCTGAGGGCGCTTTCGACATCCTGTTCTCGCGTTTCGGGTTGATGTTCTTCGACGATCCGACGGGGCGTTCGCCCATATGCGCCGCGCGCTCCAGCCGGCCGGGCGGGTCGCTTTCGTCTGCTGGCGTGGCATGGCCGAGAACGATTGGATGCGCCTGCCGATGGACGCAATCAAAGGCATCGTCCCGCCGACCGCGCCGCCCAATCCCGAAGCACCCGGCCCGTTCTCGTTCGGCGACCGGGGCCGGGTGGCGCGCATCCTGACGGCGGCGGGCTTCACCAATATCGCTATCTCGCCTTTCCATACTAGCAAGTTCCATAAGATAGATTCTGCGACTTCCATCGGTGGGTGTTAATATTTATTAGTATTTAAAAGTATGAATGGCTGTGCAGTCAGCAGAAATGCTTGCTAAAGCAGGAAAAGCGCGGCTTTGTCTGGATTGGTTGAGGTCAACGGAACTTCCACTTCGAACAGGTTTCATTTTCACCGAAGCCTATCCTTGCCGGTGGCTTTGCCAGAAGGCGCGAATTTCGAAGCGAGCGCTTGCCTCGGTAATAATTGTCTCCGCAAGCTCATTCTGTACGAACATGAATGCTACCGCCGCGCCGGGGCGCCACTTAGCGCCTTTCCGTCCGCGACGTGATCTGCTTTACCACTTGTAACAAGCGACCCAGTGACCCGGTTCAAGTTCTTTGATTGCCGGTTCGGTTTTACGGCACGCTTGATCGGCGATTGGGCAGCGGTCTGCAAACGCGCACCCGCTGTCTGGTGCATCGGCCGCAGCCCCAGCTTGCGCGGAGATTGTTGGAGAGTTGTCGGAAGACGCTTCCAGAAGCAGCTTTGTATAAGGGTGGTTGGGTCCACGAAAGACTTGGTCGGATGAGCCGGTCTCTACGAGCCGACCGCGATAGAGCACGCCGATCCTGTCGGCCATGTAGCGCACGACCCGAAGGTCGTGGCTGATGAACAGATAGGTCGTATCCCTGTCGTGCTGCAGGTCGTTGAGCAGGTTCAGCACCGTGGCCTGCACCGAGACGTCGAGCGCCGAGGTCGGCTCGTCCAGCACCACCACTTTCGGCGCGCCGGCGAAGGCGCGCGCGATCGCCGCCCTCTGCCGCTGGCCGCCGGAGAGCGAGCGTGGTTTTTGTTCCGCGGCCGTGTCGGCCAGCCTGACCGAGTGGAGCAGGTCGGCGACGCGGTTCCTTGCATCGCTCCGGCCAAGGCCGGCAAGCCGCCGCAATGGCCGGCTGATGATCCGACCTATACGGTGGCGCGGATTTAGCGTGCGGTCGGGCGACTGGAAGACCATCTGGACGTCACGCCGCTCGCTCTGCGCGCGCCGTTCCGCGCGCGCGGCGACGGTCCTGCCGAACAGCGCGACCGATCCCTGGCTCGGTGTCTGCAGCCCGGTGACGATCCTGGCCAGCGTCGATTTGCCGGAGCCGGATTCGCCGATCAGGCCGAAGGTCTCGCCTTGGCCGATCTCGAGGTCGACATTGTGCAGCACCGCCTGGTCGCCGAAGGAATGGCTGATCCCCTTGCAGGCGATGGCGACCTGCCCGTTTCTTCGATAGGAATCTCTTTGATCGGCGGCGGCCGCGGTCGCGTCGGGGCGATCGCGGACGGTCGTGCCGGTCTCGGCCAGGCGGCCGTCCCGCTTGGTGAAATTGAGCGCCGGGATCGAGGCGATGAGGGCCTTAGTATAGGCATGCGAGGGGTTTTCGAAAACACCCTTGGCATCGCCGCTCTCGACCACTGCTCCCGACTGCATGACCGCCACCCGGTCGCAGGAGCGGCGGATCAGGTTGATGTCGTGGCTGATCAGCAGAATGCTGGTTTTGTGGTCGCGGCGCAGGTCGTCGAGGATGGCGATGACTTCCGATTGCACGCTGGCGTCGAGCGCGGTCGTCGGCTCGTCCAGCACCAGCAGCGCCGGGTCGAGCGCGATGGCAATCGCAATGTTGGCGCGCTGCTGCATGCCGCCGGACAATTCATGCGGATAAAGGTCGAGCACCCGCTCCGGATTGGCGACTCGCACGCGCTTCAGCAACTCGGCCGAGCGCCAGCGTGCTTCCTCGTGACGGACCGGCCGATGGCGCATGATCGTTTCGCCGATCTGGCGGCCGATGGTCATCGCCGGGCTGAGCGCGGCGCCCGGATGCTGGTAGACGGCGGCGATGCGGTCGCCTCGCAGCCCCCGCAGTTCTTCATCGGAGAGGCCGCGTATTTCCCGGCCCTGGAACTCCAGCGCCGAGGCAGCGATACGGGCGTTGCCGGGCAGATAGCGCAGGATGGCCATGGCTACCGAACTTTTGCCCGAGCCGGATTCGCCGACCAGGCCAAGCGCCTCGCCCTCTGCGACAGTCAGCGAAACGCCGTCAACGGCGGATTGCCATCCTCTTTTCCCATCATAGGCGATGGAAAGTTTTTCCACATTGAGCACTGAAGAAGACATCAAGACCTCGAAATCGCTTTCTGCTGAAGCCCTAATCAAGGGCAATCGCTTCCGCTTATTTAGTACATAATCTCTATAAAATTACTCGAATTAATGCCGAGCGCAATCTAGCCTTTTGCAAAATGGAGATGGCCGGCCGCGTTGATCGACGCGGCGTCCCGTCTCCCGCAGCGGATTTGCAAGGAGGCCGGCATGGCGCGAAATCAGTTGATCCTCAGCGCGTTCTTCTTCAATCCGCAGGGCGACCATCGCATGTCATGGCGCCACCCGCGCGCGCCTGGACGGGAAGTGCTGGGCTTCGACTACTACCGCGAGCTGGTCCAGGCGGCTGAGCGCGCCAGGATCGACACCATTTTCGTCGCCGACCACGTTTCGATCTGGGACTCGGTGAAGAGCGGCGTCGCGCATTACGCCAATGCCCGCCTCGAACCGCTGACGCTCTTGTCAGCGCTGGCCGGCGTCACCAAACATATCGGCCTGATCACCACCGCCTCGAGCTCCTACAGCGAGCCCTACAATGTCGCGCGCCTGTTTGCCTCGCTCGACCATATCAGCGGTGGCAGGGCGTCGTGGAACGTCGTCACCTCGGCGATGGACGAGGAGGCGCGCAATTTCGGCCGCGACGGCAATATCGAGCACGCCTTCCGATACCAGCGCGCCGCCGAGTTCCTCGATATCGTCAAGGGCCTGTGGGACAGCTGGGAGGACGAAGCCCTGCTGTTCGACAAGGATAGCGGCTATTTCGCCGATCCCGACAAGGTCCATGTGCTCGACCATCGCGGCGGCCATTTCAAGGTGCGCGGCCCGCTCAACGTGTCGCGGCCGCCGCAGGGTCATCCGCTGATTGTCCAGGCCGGCTCCTCCGAGGACGGCAAGAACTTCGCCGCCGCCTATGCCGACGCGCATTTCGCCATCTACAGCACCAGGGAAGACGGCATCCGGTACCGCGAGGACATCAACGATCGCCTCTCGCGCCACGGCAGGCGGCCCGAGAGCTTCAAGATCCTGCCCGGCATCCTGCCGATCGTCGCCGCCTCCGAGGCCGAGGCGCGTGACAGGCAGGACTATCTCCAGACACTGTTGCCGGACCGCGTCGGCATCGACCTCCTGTCGAGCTGGAGCGGCATCGACCTGTCCGCCTATCCGCCGGACGGCCCGCTGCCGGCGCTTCCCGATGAAAGCACCTTCAATGGCGGCCGCACCTCGCTCAACCGCGTCAAGCAATGGGCGACGCAGAACCTGACCTTGCGCGAGATCGCGCGCAAGCTCGCCAACAGCGGCTCGGTGCCGACGGTCGCCGGCACGCCGAAGCAGATCGCCGACCAGCTGCAGGACTGGTTCGAGGTGGGCGCCGCCGACGGCTTCAACCTGATGTTCCCGCTGCTGCCGGAGGACTGGATCAACTTCGCCGAACAGGTCGTACCCGAATTGCAGCGCCGAGGCGTCTTCCCGACCGAATACGCGCCGGGAACGCTGCGCGACCGTTTCGGGCTTGCCCGCCCCGCCAACCGCTTCGCCGAGCAGCGCGCCAACCAGCGCGCCGTATCCTGAGGAGAGCCGCCATGACCGCCCAACCCAGACTGCAGCCGCGCGAGGCGACTGCGCCGCAGCTGATCAATGTCCTGCACAGCCCCAAGCGCATCCGCGTCAAATTCGGCGGCCGCATCATCGCCGACAGCCGCAACGTGCTGGTGCTGCGCTCCAACCATTTCCTGCCGATCTATTTCTTCCCGCTGGCCGCGGTCGACCAGACGGCGCTGAAACCGGCGAGGCATGGCCAGCAGCACCCGGTCGGCGGCGAGACGAAATATTGGGACATCGAAGCCGGCGACAAACGTGCCGCCGATGCCGCCTGGTCGTTCACGGCGCCGCCCGACGAAAACCTCGCCCCGCTCGCCGGCCGCATCGCCTTCACCTGGAACCTGGTCGACCAGTGGTTCGAGGAGGAGGAAGAAGTCTTCGTCCATGCCCGCGACCCCTATGCCCGCATCGACGTGCTGCAGAGCTCAAGCCATGTGAAGATCTGGTTCGACGGCGAGGTGGTTGCTGACAGCCGCCGTCCGGTGCTCCTGTTCGAAACCCACCTGCCGACACGTTTCTATCTTCCGCCGGAGGATGTCCGCCTCGATCGGTTGAGGGCCTCGCTGACCAGGACCCAATGTCCCTACAAGGGCATCGCCTCCTATTGGTCCGGCGTGCTCAAGGACGGTTCGCTGCGCGAGGACGTCGCCTGGGCCTACCGCGACCCGATCGCGGAGATGCCGAAGATCAAGGGACTGATCGCCTTCTACCCGCAAGCGGTCGACCGCATGGAACTCGACGGCCAGCCGGTCTGACGGCGGCTGCATCCATTCCAGTTTCATTCCAATCCAATTTCAAAGAGGGACAAAATGACCAAACGCAACGACATCGACTCGCTTCGCAATCTGTCCGGCGACATCTGGAACGTCGCCGTGGACGAATATGCTCAAGGTTTCCTCAAGCGCCGCGATCTCCTGAAATATGCTGCCCTGATCGGCCTGACCGGCTTCGCGGCCTCGCAAGGTCTTGGCTTCGCCGGCCAGGCGCGCGCGGCTGCCGCGGGCGGCACGGTCCGGGTCGGGCTTGGCCAGCCGACCAAGGCGATCGATCCGGTCACGCTGACCGATCCGGCCAGCATTGGCGTCATCAGCCAGGTCGGCGAATATCTGATCCTCGACGACCCGAAGGATGGTTTGCAGCCGAAGCTCGCCGTATCGTGGGAAGCCGACGAAACCGCCAAGCGCTGGACGTTCAAGCTGCGCCCAGGCGTGAAATTCCACGACGGCCGCGCCGTCACCGCCAAGGATGTGGTGGCGAGCTTCGAGCGCCTGGTTGACCCGAACAGGGGTTCTGCGGCCTTGTCGGCCTATAAGGGCATCCTGTCCAAGGGCGGCGCCAAGATCGTCGACGAGCAGACTGTCGCCTTCGATCTCGACCAGCCGAACTCGAATTTCCCCTTCTATGTTTCCTCCGACGTCTACAACGCCGTCATCCTGCCGGCCGACTATGCCGGCGACTTCGAGAAGAATTTCAACGCGACCGGCCCGTTCAAGCTCGAATCCTTCCGCCCCAAGCAGGGTGCCAGCTTCGTGCGCAACCCCGATTATTGGGGCGACAAGGCGCTGCCCGACCGTGTCGAGATAAAATTCTTCGACGACGAGCAGGCGCAGGTCGTGGCGCTGCAGGCCGGTCAGCTCGACGTCATCCCCAGCACCACGCGTCTCGAACTCGCGATCGAGGGCAATGCCAATTTCAGGCTGCTCAGCGTCCAGGCGAGTTCGCATGACGCCGTGCATCTCAGAACCGACCAGGCGCCGTTCACCGACAAGCGGGTCCGCCGCGCGCTGGCGCTGACCCTCGACCGCGAGGCGATCGTGAAAGGCCTGCTGAAAGGCCGCGCCATCGCCGGCAACGACACGCCCTTCGCGCCGATCTTCCC
>NZ_RZSG01001129.1:0-1424 GCF_003997725.1 Mesorhizobium sp. M4A.F.Ca.ET.050.02.1.1 | reverse complement strand
ATCGCGCGCGACGCGATGCTGCCGGCGATATGGGCGCGCGGTTGGCTGGGCGGCGCCGTCGACTGGCGCGGCAACGCCATGACCATCGGCACCAAGGTGGCCGAACTGGAAGAGACGCCCTCGAGTGCCTGACCGGGGCCTTCGCCCAGGTCCCCTATTTCGCCGCCTTCAGTGCCTGCTCGACATCGGCGAGCAGGTCGTCCGTGTCCTCCAGGCCGACCGAGAGCCGGAGCGTGCCCGGGCCGATGCCGAGCTCGGCGCGCGCTTCGTCGCTGAGGTTCTTGTGCGTGGTCGTCGCCGGGTGGGTGATCAGGCTCTTGGCGTCGCCGAGATTATTGGAGATCAGCACGATGTCGAGGGCGTTCTGGAAGGCGAAGGCCGCCTGCTTGCCGCCCTTGACGTCGAGGCAGATCAGCGTCGAGCCGCCCGACATCTGCTTCCTGACGATCTCGGCCTGCGGGTGGTCGGCCCGGCCCGGATAGATGACGCGGGCGATCTCCGGCCGTTCGGCGAGGAAGTCGGCGATCTTGCCGGCGCTTTCGGTCTGCTGGCGCACCCGCAGCGGCAGCGTCTCCAGGCCCTTCAGCAGCGTCCAGGCGTTGAACGGCGACAGGCTGGGGCCGGTATGGCGGAAATAGTCGTGCAGGTTCTCGTCGATCCACTTCTTGTCCGACAGGATGACGCCACCGAGGCAGCGCCCCTGGCCGTCGATGTGCTTGGTCGCCGAATAGACCACAATATGGGCACCGAGCTGCAAGGGCTTCTGCTGCAGGGGCGTGGCGAAGACATTGTCGACGATCAGTCTGGCGCCGATCGAATTGGCGAGTGCCGCGACGGCGGCGATATCGACCACTTCCAGCGTCGGGTTGGTCGGGCTTTCCAGGAAGAACAGCTTGGTGTTGGGCTTCACCGCCTTTTCCCAGTTGGCGATGTCGGTGCCGTCGACCAGCGTCGCCTCGATGCCGTATTTCGGCGCCAGCGTCTCGACCACCCAGCGGCAGGAGCCGAACAGCGCGCGCGCCGCCACGATATGGTCGCCGGCCCTGGCGCTGCACAGTAGTGCCGCCGTCACCGCGGCCATGCCGGAGGAGGTCGCGCGCGCGTCCTCCGCACCTTCCAGCGCGCACATGCGTTTTTCGAACATGTCGACCGTCGGGTTGGCGTAGCGCGAATAGATGAAGCCTGGTTCCTCGCCCTTGAAGCGGGCCTCCGCCGCCTGCGCCGTCTCATAGACATAGCCTTGGGTGAGGTACATCGCCTCGGCTGTCTCGCCGAAGCCGGAACGCAGCGTTCCGCCATGCACGAGTGCCGTCTGAGGCTTCCAGTCACGCTTCTTGGTCATCGCTCTACTTCCAGATACAAAAAAACCGGCCGCGAAAAGTCGCAACCGGTCCATACGGCCTTGCGGCCCGACGGTCCTTTAG
>NZ_RZSG01001128.1:0-1424 GCF_003997725.1 Mesorhizobium sp. M4A.F.Ca.ET.050.02.1.1 | reverse complement strand
CAAGCCGCGCGGCCCTGGGGGCTCGATCTGGAGGAACTTGGCCCGCGCCAGATCCGAGCCCCCAGGGCCGCGCGGCTTGAGCATAGGCCCGCATGTCGACGAGGCTGTCTTCATCGAAGATCAAGCGGATATGACCGGTGGTGCGGAACTCCACGTCACGACCAAGCATCTTTTCGGCCTCGCCCCAGAGCCTGAGCGAGCGGTGGGCCAGCGGCAGCTGGGAGAGGTGACGCCCGGTGCGGCGGATGTTGCCGAAAGAGGCGACGGTTGCCCCGGTGCCGATCCGGTTGCGCTCGATCAGCGTCACGCGCGCGCCGCGCCTGGCGAGGAAATAGGCCGAAGCCGTCCCCATGAGCCCACCGCCAAGCACGATCACGTCCATAGTCGTTCCTTAGCGCAGAGCGGCTGATCCTTGGATGCCCCCATCTTGTCCACACCACGGCATTGCGTCAAAGATGGGTTTGGACGAAAACCATAAGCTTGACCTATGGAGTGGCAATGCGGGCGCGGCAGCTCGAAGTGTTCATCGCAGTCATGCGCGCCGGCACCGTGACCGCCGCGGCGCGGATGCTGAACATCTCCCAGCCTGCGCTCAGCCAGATCCTGCTCCACACCGAGGACGAACTTGGCTTCACGCTGTTCGAGCGCGTCAAGGGACGGCTGCGGCCGACGCCGGACGCGCTTGAGATTTTCGCCGATGCCGAAAGGCTGTCGGCGGGGCTGGAGGGCCTGCGGCGCAAGACCACCGACCTGCGCCTGGGTCGGGCTGGCCTCGTACGTGTCGCGGCCTCGCCGCCGCCGGCCATGGCGATATTGCCGCGCGCTTTCACCAGTTTCCGCGCGCAGCATCCAGGCATTCTGCTGCGTTCCCACATGGCGCCGATCGCAGCCATCGTCGACATGCTGCGCGCCGGCGACGCCAGCTTGGGCGTCGCCTTGGACGACCGCCTGCCTCCCGATATCGAGGCGGAGGTGATCGGCAGTGTAGGCTTCGCCTGCCTGCTGCCGGCCGGGCATCCGTTGGCCAGGAAAACCGAGTTGACGCTCGCCGATCTTGCCGGAGAGGAGCTGATATCCTATCGCGGAAACACCCGTCCGGCAGACGAACTCGCCCACGCATCCCGCGCGCAGGGCGTGGCGCTTTCGCCCTCGCTCGAGATCGACGTCTCCATCTCCGCCGTCGGCTTCGTCCAGGCTGGTCTCGGCATCGCACTCGTCGACGCCCTGCTGCCTTGGCAGCAGTTTGCCGGGCTTGCCGTCAGGCCGCTGGCGGCGGGGCCGGAATTTCCGATCGCGCTGCTCACCTCGCGCACACGCGCCCTTGCACGGGCCGATGAGATGATGCGCGACCAGATCCGCGCCGCTTGCTCCGCCGTTCTGGGCGGCGGCAGGGCAAAGGCATAAGCAAGCCTTATATGTTTGCC
>NZ_RZSG01001127.1:0-1425 GCF_003997725.1 Mesorhizobium sp. M4A.F.Ca.ET.050.02.1.1 | reverse complement strand
TTTCTAACAAGGGCAGATTTAGAAGCGAACTTCTTCGTCGCCAGCGGCGAGCCGCCCTCGTTGGTGACGCGTATATAGTCGCCACCTCTTCATACTGTCAACAGCCATCTCAGATGTTTTTTCGATTTCTCGTGGCCATGTCCACAAGGTCGATATTCGTGAGTTGGCTTGGTTGAATCTCGACCGGCGATCGGCTGCCAATCCGTTCCTGCCTGGGCTCACTACCAGCTCGGCACCGGATATCCCGACATCGGCCCAAAAATCGCCTGTCCTGCCATGGTGGATGTTAATCGCCACGCCGGCCTGAGCATGCCTTCAGAGCCGCTCTTCCAGCAATTCCGTCGTGATATTCCGGCCACCGTAGAAGATGCCCAAAATCAGCACCCGCTCGCCCTCGACGGCAAAAGCAATGCTGACGGCGCGCCGATAACCGACAATCCGCAGCCCGGGCATGATCTCGATCCGCTCGGTGCCGCGCTGTGGAAAAGTCGATAGACCCAGGCCCAATGGTCGCGGATCCGTGACAACGAAATTCCACGCAATCGCCGGCGACGCGCGCTCGGCTATGTCGTCATAGAGCTGTCCGAGTTCGGCTTCCGCCATGGGATGAAAGACAACCCGATTACTCCATTCCCTACTTGGCTTTCGCCTGCTTCGCGCGATGACGCGCTTCAAGCTGGGAAAAAACCGTTTCGGCGGGAACTCTCTTCGCCGGATCTTGCTGAAGCTCGGCCAGGCGCCCCGGGACCTCCTCGCGCAGCCATTTCTCCCGCTCCGCCTCGAAGTCCTCGAGCATGCGCAGACCGGCGCGGACGACCTCGCTGGCATTGTTGTAGCGGCCTGATTCGAGCTGCTTCCTGATGAAGCTCTCGTAGTGGTCGTTCAGAGCATAATTGGGCATGGCAACCTCTGGAAAAAGATGTCCGGCCATAGGAACCATAGCAATAGATGTCAGCTATTGCCAGCATTGGCCGATTCGGCCGATCTCTGCCTCTGATTCGGGGATTATCCCGCAGGGCTTG
Organism: Mesorhizobium sp. M4A.F.Ca.ET.050.02.1.1; assembly: GCF_003997725.1. Taxonomy (NCBI): domain Bacteria; kingdom Pseudomonadati; phylum Pseudomonadota; class Alphaproteobacteria; order Hyphomicrobiales; family Phyllobacteriaceae; genus Mesorhizobium; species Mesorhizobium sp. M4A.F.Ca.ET.050.02.1.1. Next base: position 403 of record NZ_RZSG01001127.1, on the reverse strand, counting down.
ATTCGCCGATTCGGCAGAACCGAGATATCGCCTCGGCCCCGATGACGCCGGCGCGATCGAGCAATCTGGTGCAATCGACAGCTCCGACGATCTACTCTCGCCATACAGGCGGGACGACGGGCACTGAAGCCGGTTGAGAAGGAGGCCCGCCGGCTAAGTTCATTTCACATCTGGTTGCGGTCGCCGCTCCGATTCGGGCTTTCGCTGTTCGCTTCGGCTCTGGATCAGGCGGAGCTCGTCCGCGGTGTCGGCCTCCCCTCCTTTGCGGGCACCAGACGAGAGCAATCGGCCGGGCGGCCAAAGCAAATCGGCCCCCCGTTTTGTATTTGGTTGCGGGGACAGGATTTGAACCTGTGACCTTCAGGTTATGAGCCTGACGAGCTACCGGGCTGCTCCACCCCGC
>NZ_RZSG01001126.1:0-1427 GCF_003997725.1 Mesorhizobium sp. M4A.F.Ca.ET.050.02.1.1 | reverse complement strand
GCCAAGCACGTCGCCCTTCTTGGCATCGCCGGCAAGGATCATCTCCAGCGTTTCGGCGCGCATCGAGACAAAACCCTCGGCGATCGCGGTGCGCACCGTCTCGGCCTTGTCGCCGACGTCGACCATGTTGGCTTCGCCCGAAGCGCCAAGGTGGGTGAGGGAGGTCGCCATGGTCAGAGCGCCTCGGCTGGCGCCCTGCCCGTGAGCAGAAGCTGCGTTGCGGCGGCCACATCGGCTTGCCGCATCAGGCTCTCGCCGACCAGGAAAGTGCCGATCTTGCACTTCTCCAGCCTGCGGCAGTCCTGATGCGTGAAGATGCCGCTTTCGCTGACCAGCAGCCGGTCGGCCGGCACCATCGCCGCCAGCCGCTCCGAAACGTCCAGGCTGGTCTCGAATGTCCTTAGGTCGCGGTTGTTGATGCCGATTAGCCGCGAGGAGAGCCGGAGCGCCCGCTCCATCTCGGCCTCGTCATGCACTTCGACCAGCGCATCCATGCCGAGTTCGAAGGCCGCAGACTCGAGCTCGCGAGCCATCGCGTCGTCGACGCTCGCCATGATGATTAGGATGGCGTCGGCACCCCAGGCGCGGGCCTCGAACACCTGATAGGCGTCGAACAGGAAATCCTTGCGAAGCGCGGGCAGGACAACGGCGGCGCGGGCGGCGGCGAGGAATTCCGGCGCACCCTGGAAGGACGGCTCGTCGGTCAGCACCGACAGACAGGCGGCGCCACCTTTCGCGTAGGCCCTGGCCAGCGCCGGCGGATCAAAATCGGCGCGGATCAGCCCCTTGGACGGGCTCGCCTTCTTGATCTCGGCGATCAGCCCGAAGCTGCCGGCCGCGCGCCTGGCTTCGAGCGCGGCAAGAAAACCGCGCGGCGCCTCGGCGCCATCTGCCCGCGCCTTGATCTCGGCCAGCGGCACGCGCCGCTTCGCCGCCGCGATCTCCTCGCGCTTGTAGGCTTCGATCTTGCGCAGGATGTCGGACAAGGCTCTACCCGTTCGAAATTTCGACCAGCCGGCCGAGCACCTGGAGCGCCCGGCCACTGTCGATCGCTTGCGCAGCGCTCGCCATGCCGTCGGCCAGCGTTGTTGCCTTGCCGGCCACCACCAGGCCGGCACCGGCATTCATCAGCACGGTGTCGCGATAGGCGCCCGCGGCACCTCCCAGCATATCGCGCAGCGCCTTGGCATTGTAGGCCGCGTCGCCGCCGCGCAACTCGTCCTTGGTATGGCGCTTCAGGCCGACCGCCTCGGGGGTGAGCGCGAAGGTGCGGATCTCGCCGCCGGCAAGTTCCGCCACCTGCGTCTCGCCGGTGGTGGTGATCTCGTCATAGCCGTCGCCGTGAACGACCCAGGCGTGCTCGGTGCCCAGCGCCTTCAACGCCTCGGCAACCGGCATGATCCATTCCGGCAGGAACACGCCGACCA
>NZ_RZSG01001125.1:0-1428 GCF_003997725.1 Mesorhizobium sp. M4A.F.Ca.ET.050.02.1.1 | reverse complement strand
GCACGATGAGCGTCGGCGCGCGCGGCGTCTTCAACGCTGCCTACGAGCCCCTGCTGTTCGAGGTCGACACCATCCCCTTCCCTGCCGCCGGCCAGGAGCAGCAAACGCTCGACGCCTTCGCGCGGCTGGCGCGCGATCGCCAGGTTGCTGCACTGATCGTCGAACCGCTGGTGCTCGGCGCCGGCGGCATGCTCATGTATCCGGCGTCGGTGCTGGCCGAACTCAAGCGCATTGCCGAGCGCTGCGGGACACTGCTCATCGCCGATGAAGTCATGACCGGCTGGGGCCGCACCGGCACCATGTTCGCCTGCGAGCAGGCAGGGATCGCGCCCGATATTCTGTGCACCTCCAAGGGTCTGACAGGCGGCTCGCTGCCGCTCGCGGCAACGCTAGCCACCGATGCGATCTTCCGCGCGCATTACTCCAGCGACCGGGCCAAGACCTTCTTCCATTCGAGCTCCTACACTGCAAACCCGATCGCCTGCGCAGCAGCACTGGCGAATGTTGGTATCTGGAACGACGAGCCGGTGGCGGACCGCGTGGCTGCGCTCTCACGGATGCAGGCTGAGAAAATTGCGCGGTTCAACGGAGATTCGCGCTTCGAGAATGTGCGCACGGCCGGCACCATCGCCGCGCTCGACCTCAGCGTCGGCAATGCGGGCTATCTCGCCGAGGTCGGCCCCAGGCTGCGCGCCTTCTTCCTCGATCGAGGCTTGCTGGTGCGACCGCTCGGCAATGTCATCTACCTGCTGCCGCCCTATTGCGTCACATCGGGCGAACTCGACCGGCTCTACGATGCCGTCGACGAGGCGGCCGGACTTGCGACCGACAAAAGATGAACCGCACAGCGCGCATCATAGGCCTTGGCCATCACGTCCCGGCCCGAAAAGTCGCCAATGCCGAGATCGAGACAAGCCTCGGGCTGGAAGCAGGCTGGATCGAAGGGCGCACCGGCATCCGCACGCGTTTCTGGGCAGAGCCCGACGACACGCTTTCCGGACTGGCGGCCAAGGCCGGTGACATGGCGCTTCAGGCCGCCGGCATCGACCGCAAGGAGATCGGCCTGCTGCTGCTCGCCACCTCTACGCCGGACCATCTGCTACCACCGAGCGCACCACTGGTGGCGCACAGGCTCGGCCTCGAAAAGGCCGGTGGGGTTGACCTGGCGGGCGCCTGCGCCGGGTTCATCTACGCCATGACCTTCGCCGACGGCTTCGTGCGCCTGCACAACAAGCCGGCCATCGTCATCGCCGCCAACATTTTGAGCCGCCGGATCAATCCGACCAAGCGGGCGAGCGCCGTATTGTTCGCCGATGGTGCAGGTGCGGTGGTGCTGGCCCCGTCAAATGATCCCAGCCACGGCATACTCGGTGCCTCGGTTGCCTCGGATGGGTCCGCTTATGGCCTGCTCCATATCGCGGCGGGCGG
>NZ_RZSG01001124.1:0-1435 GCF_003997725.1 Mesorhizobium sp. M4A.F.Ca.ET.050.02.1.1 | reverse complement strand
ATTGAAGGCTTCGCTACTCGGCCAGCACCGGGGCTGCGGTTTCGGGATGGCCGCGAAGCGTCTTTTCCGGCATCAGCCCGAGCGCGGCAAGCGCCATCAGCAGGATTACCGCCGCGACGAGAAAGATCATCATGAATGCTTCAGCCGAGGCGGCGGCGCCAGCTGAATGCGCGCCTTCGCCGGCCAATGGCAGGCCATAGCCCAGCGCGACCGCGCCCAATATTGCCACCCCAAGGGCGCTGCCCAAAGAGCGAAGGAAGGTGAGCACACCCGTGGCGACACCGAGATGCGCCTGATCGACAGCGTTCTGGACCGAGACAGTCGCAACCGGAAACGTCGTCCCACTGCCGAGGCCAATGCAGGTCGTCAGGATTTCAACGACCAAAAGGGAGGCGTGCCCGGCGACGAGGCTGAGCACCCCAAGGCAGACTATGGCGAAGCTCACTCCGATCATGGCGATCCGCTTGTAATGGACAAAGCGCGGTATCGTGCGCCCGCTGAACGTCGCGCCGGCGACGGTGCCAAGCATCAGCCCGAGCAGCGCAATGCCCGATTCACCGGCCGAAAGCCCGACGATCGACTGCAGGTAGACCGGCAGATAGACCGCCAGGCCGATATTGGCGGCCTGCAGCAGGAACAAGGACAAGGTGCCAGCCAGCACGATCGGGTTGCTGAGCACCTCAAGCGAGATCAGCGGCTCGGCGGCGCGCATGAGCCGCAGCGCAAAAGCGCTCCAGATAACCGCCGAACCGGCGAGCAGCCCGAGGATTTCGCGCGACAGCCAGGGGTAGGCGCTGCCGCCCCAGTTCAGCGCCAGCAGCAGCAGGGCAGTGGTCGCTATCAGCAGCGCCGCGCCGAGACCATCGATACGATGATGTTTTGCCGCGATCGGCAGCTTCTTCAGCGGCTTGTTGATGATTGCCATGGCCAGCAGGCCGAGCGGCAGGTTGATCCAGAAGATCAGCGACCAGTGCAGATGTTCGGCGAAGGTGCCGCCCAAAAGCGGCCCGGCTATGCTGGCGACAGCCCAGGTACCCGCGATCCAGGCCGCGTAACGCGCCCGCTCACGCGGCGGCACGAGGTCTCCGATCACCGTCTGTGCCAGCGCGAACAAGCCACCCCCGCCGGCGCCCTGAATAGCGCGCCCGACGACTAGCACCAGCATGTTGGGCGCCATTGCGCTGACCAGCGATCCGGCGAGAAAGATAAGGATCGCCGCGTAGAGCGTTGGCCTGCGGCCATGAACATCGGAAATCTTGCCATAAAGTGGCGCCATAGCCGTCGCGGTGAGCAGATAGGCGGTCACGATCCACGGCAGATATTCGGCATGGCCGAGCAAATGCGCCATCGTCGGCATGGCCGGGGCGACGATGGTCTGGTCGAGCGCTGCCAGCAGCATCGACAACAGCACGCCGCCGATGATGGCGTTCTTCTC
>NZ_RZSG01001123.1:0-1439 GCF_003997725.1 Mesorhizobium sp. M4A.F.Ca.ET.050.02.1.1 | reverse complement strand
TCTATGACGTCTGGCTGAAGGGTTGCAAGCAGAAGTCGGACGTGCCGCCGCCCGAGGCCGCCAAGACCGGTGCGTCACAGGTCGATACGTCCAAGCCGAAGGCCGCCGCCGCTCCGGCTGCGACCGAGCCGGATAGCGGCGAGGCCAACTGATCCAACAGCAGAATCGGGGAACCGCTTCGTTCGCCACACGTTGGCAAAAGAGCGATTGCGCACTGTTGCGCATGGAGGATCTTGCGATGTCAGCAACCAAGCACATGACGGTCAGCAAGAAGGAATTGCTTGACCTCGAAAGGGGATTCTGGACCGGCGATGCGGCCTACTATGCGGCCAACGCCGATGCCGAATGCCTCGTGGCCTTTCCGGAGATGGCGCATGCGATCAGCAATGCCGATCTGGCTAAAACCGCCAGCAAGCCACGTCGCTGGCGCGATCTCGACATCGACCTAAAGGGCATGGTCGAACCCGGCAGCGACATTGTCATGCTGACCTACGAGGCGCACGCGACGCGCGAGAATGGCGAAATCTACAACGCGCTGGTCAGCACCGGCTACGTGCATCGAACCAATGGCTGGAAGATGATGTTCCATGCGCAAACGCCGATAGAGGCTTCAGCAAAAGGCTGATCGCTACGGCCTCATGGCGAGAAGATGGCTTCGCTCTTCAAGGCCTCGGCCAGCATCTTCTCATACTGGCCGCGCGGCACGTCGACGGCGCCGAAGCGCTTGAGGTGCTCGGTGGTGAACTGGGTGTCGAGCAGCGCGAAACCGCGCGCCTTCAAGCGCTCGACCAGGTGATAAAGACAGGTCTTGGAGGCGTCCGTTTCCCTGGCGAACATACTTTCGCCGAAGAAGACGCGCCCCAGCGAGACGCCGTAAAGGCCCCCGACCAGCCGATCCTCGCGCCAGGCCTCGACCGAATGGCAATGGCCGAGGCGATAGAGTTCGACGTAAGCCTCGCGGATCGGCGCGTTGATCCAGGTCGAGCGGCGCTCCTCGCGTCTCTCGGCGCAGCCGTCGATTGTCGCCTCGAAATCGAAATCATAGCGGATGTCGAAGGGGTGTCTGCGGATCGTCTTCTTCAGGCTGCGCGGTGTATGAAACCTGTCCAGCGGGATGATGCCACGCGTCTCCGGCCGCACCCAGAACACTTCCGGATCGCTGGCGCTTTCGGCCATCGGGAAGACGCCCGAGGCATAGGCCTTCAGCAAGAGGTCGGTCGGGATGCGATAGCCGGGCGCATAGGGACGGGTCATCGCGGCATTATAACTGCAAGTTCAGCGGCTATTCCTCTTTAGCCAGATATTTTTCCAGCCAGTGGATGTCGTAGTCGCCATTGGCGATGTCGGGGTTGCCGACTAGGTCGCGGAACAGCGGCAGCGTCGTCTTGATGCCGTCGACGACGAATTCGTCCAGCGCTCGGCGCAGCCGCATCATACAC
>NZ_RZSG01001122.1:0-1446 GCF_003997725.1 Mesorhizobium sp. M4A.F.Ca.ET.050.02.1.1 | reverse complement strand
GATTGTCGATGACGATCTGGTAGTTGGACTTGCCGGGATAGGTCGTCAGCCTACCGGTGGCGATCACTTCCATCCCTTCCTCTGGACGGAATTTCAGCCGGCTCATCGTGGTCTTCCAGACCACGGCATCGAGCCGCGCGCGGTCGTCCTTCAACGCGAAATAGGCGTGGCCGGACGAGTGCGGGCCGCGATAGCCGGAAATCTCGCCGCGCACCCGCACATTGCCGAACGCGTCCTCCACCGTGCGCTTCAGCGCGCCGGAAATCTCGCTCACCGTGTATTCGGTGGCGTTGCTGCGTGATTCGGACGTGTCGCTCATCGGCCGATTGAGGGGCGGTTGCCTGTCCGCGTCAAGGCGGCGCTCAATCCTCGCTAATACAATAACGCGATCTTAAGCCCGATTTGCTTTGAGTTCGCCGTAACGCAGCCGGCCAGGAACGCATGAGCGCACGCGCAAGCCAAAGCCCATTGACGCATCAGGTCACGCTGACCGTGTTGATGCTGGCCGCCTTTGCGCTGGCCATGGTCGTCGGCTTTGGTTTCTATGCCACCGCCCAGGCCGACCATGTCTCGCTCGAACGGCAAAAGATATTCTTCGCCAATGGCTTGAAGGATCAGATCGCGGCGGTCGAGCGCGAGCAGGAGAGCGTGACCGTCTGGGATGATTCCATCATCAACGTGAAGGCGGGAAACCAGGCCTGGATAGAGGAGAACCTCAGCGTCTGGATGTACTCCTATTACGGCCACAACCGGGTCTATGTGCTGGATGCCGCAAACCGTCCGGTACACGCCATGCGGGAAGGCAAGGTGCTCGACCCGTCCGTCTATGGCGAGGATGAGCCCGAATTGCGGCCCACCATCGAAAGGCTGCGCGCAAAGATGGCCGAGCCGCCGAGTGAGGACGCTTCGGCCGCGCCGGCCAAGATGGTCGGCGAAGACCTGGTGTCGCTCGGCGGCAAGCCGGCCATACTCAGCATCATGCCGCTCGTCCCCAGCACGAACCGGCTCACCCAGGCACGGGGCAGCGAATACCTCCACATCTCGGTCGAGTTCATCAACGACGCGGTCATCGGCAAGATTGCCGAAAAATACCTGCTGGCCGGCGCGCATCTGCTGCCGCTCTCGCAAACCAGCGGCTCGGCCGCCATTCCGCTGGTCGATTCTCGCGGCGTCATTCTCGGCTATATCGGCTGGGATCAGGAACGTCCCGGTCTGACGCTGGTGCGCAAGGCTGCCCCTGCCTTGATCGTCGGCCTGCTGCTCGCGGCGAGCGTGCTTGCATTCCTGCTGCGGCGCCTGCGCCGCGCCTCTTCGGCGCTGCAAACCAGCCAGGATCGGGCGCAGTATCTCGCCTTCCACGACACGCTCACCGGCCTGCCCAACCGGGCCCTGTTCGAGGATCGGCTGCGGCAGGCCATGCTCAGGACCGGGCAGGCCGGTCACGAC
>NZ_RZSG01001121.1:0-1453 GCF_003997725.1 Mesorhizobium sp. M4A.F.Ca.ET.050.02.1.1 | reverse complement strand
CATGGATGCAGGTCAGAACCTGCGGACAGTCGCGCTTCTGTTTGCCCACGGGCGGCAATGTGTTGATGGCCGCGAACTTCACGTGCAGCCAGGTCGTCTCGTCCTGATCGACCGTTATGCGATGACGGCCTGCCTAGGGCGCCGCCGCAAGTTGGGCAAAGAAGCGATGAGCAGGATCGTGTGGGGCAGCATCGGCAGGACCGCTCGGCCCAGCCCGTTCGTCTGCACCCGCACGAGGGAGCTGATACCAAGGTCCCGCGCTTTGCGATAGAGCTCGTAGATGTCGCTCTCCCGGTCACCCACATGCACACAGCGCTCGGGCGGGCCCACGAGCGCGATGGACTGACGCAAGTTCTCCAGCCAGTGGTAGCTCTCCTTCGTCTCGATCGGCACGCGCATGGGATTGATGATTGATATGCCGCTTGAGCGCGAGCGTTCTTTGAATTTCGTTCGGGTCCAGAACTTCGCTGCCGGGACAGAATCCCGGCAGATTTACGGGGCAAATGGGCCCGCCGACAATGTAGTTAATCGAAAGCTGCACCGGATGGGTACCCGCGACTTAGATGCCGCCTCATCCTCGCTCCCGGTTTGAGACGCGAAGAAGGCCGTACGTTTTCGCAGCGAGCGGATCTCCTTTGCCAACGCCCCTTAGTATGAGCTGCGACTAGATCGGCGGTGCGTTGATCGAGGAAGTGACGAGCGGCGGATCCGCCTGTTCGGCGCGGCAGGAATTGAGGCGCCACTGAGACGCTCGGAGTAGCTTGTCCACTAAGATTAGGGCCCATGGCGTTGCGGCGCTTAGACTAGGGCACGACCAGCTGCCATCTTCCCGAAAAACCTCCGCGAGTCAGCCGTGTTCTCTGGGCCTAATCTCATACAGATGTATATTGATCATACCGTCCGTTGTGAATTTTTTTGACGCCACCTTTTCGGCTGAAAGCGGAAACTTGGCGACTTCGTTCTGGATACAAGTATCATCGCGGGAAACATTATATCCGAGCAACAATGCTCCATAAGGCAACAAGTAATGTGGCGCTAAAGTCAAGAAACTATTCAAAATCGATCCCCCAGGGTCAAAGCTACTATGTTCTATTGCTCTCGTAAACGCGAAATCCACTGGAACCTTGGTCGACGGAAGGTGAAATACGATCCTGTCGAACCGCTGAGATTTATCAATGTTGTCGAACATGTTGCTCTGTAATACTTCTATATTCTTGACGTTGTTTCTTTTTATATTTATACGCGTATTTTCGACAGAGTTGCCCGTTATGTCTGTGGCTAGAACGTGCTTCGCGCCGCTCTTTGCCATGTATAACGCGGTCAAACCGCATCCGCATCCTATCTCAAGTACAACTTTTCCTTCCATTGGGGGCAGATTCTCTGTGACCCAGCGACCCGTCTCATTATTCTCTTCGTCCCAGAACACGTCTTCATGGATTTCGAGGTCTAGAGA
>NZ_RZSG01001120.1:0-1456 GCF_003997725.1 Mesorhizobium sp. M4A.F.Ca.ET.050.02.1.1 | reverse complement strand
CCTTGCGATCCTGAAATCGTTTCGGCTTGGCGGGATGCGAAGCCTTGATACCAGCATCGGCAATGCTGGGCGTCCGATCAAAGAACTGCTTTTCTTCTCAGGAACCGAGCAGGAAATATTCTCTCAAAGATATTGCGACAGTGAGCACGCCTGATGGTGGGCACCGCGATACGGGTTATGCGACTGGCGACTCCCAGAATCGACGGTGCCGCCTTGACCAACGTGTCGAGTGGTCAGAACGTCTCGACCCAGGGCCGCAAGTCGACCTCGAAGCTCCAGGCGCTGCGGTGCTGGCGGTGGACCGCAAGATAGGTCTCGGCAATCGCGTCCGGCGACAGGCGGCGATCCGGCCGGTCCGGCTCGGCCGCCTGCCCGGGCGGCTTGATCTGGCCGTCGATGATGAAATGCGCAACGTGGATGTTCTTTGGGCTGAGCTCGCGCGCCATCGACTGCGCCAGTCCGCGCAGGCCGAATTTCGGCATGGCGAAGCCGGCCGATCCCGAAAAACCTTTCAGGCTTGCCGTGGCGCCGGTGAACAGGATCGAGCCGGAACCGCGCGCCAGCAGCCGCAGCGCCGCCTGCTGGCCAACAAGGAAGCCGCCATAGGCGCCAACCAGCAGCGCCTGTTTCACGGCGTCCGGGTCGAGCTCGGCGATCGGTCCGCGCGTGCGCCCGCTGGCGTTGAAAACCGCGACATCGAGCGAGCCGACCTTGTCGGCGGCCTCGAACAGTCGGGCAACGGAGGCGGCATCCGATACATCCGTTTCCACCGCCTGTGCGCCGATCTCGCCGGCAAGTGCCGCAAGCTTGTCGACATTGCGAGCGGCAAGGACGACGCGGAAACCTTCCTTGCTGAGAAGCCGCGCCAACGATGCGCTGAGGCCAGCACCAGCGCCTGCGATCACTGCGACATTGGCTGCCATGATTTCCTCCTGCGAATGCGGCACGGTTGGCGTGGCCGACGCCTCTTCATCGGACAGCGTCGCGCCTTCGGCGGCAAGAGGCAAGAACGGTGTTGCTCGATTTTGGCCGCCCGGCGCAAAAGGGGGGCCGGTCCGACGGCAGGTTCCATCGCGACACCGCGAAACGCTTGCCTGCAGGACCGATCCGTCCGACAGGTGGTTCAACGGCGATTCGAGGAGCGACCATGCAACCAATCTGGGCCGTCGGCCTGATGACAGGCACCGTACTCGACGGCAATATCGACGTGGCGCTGATCAAGACCGACGGCGAGCGCATCGCCGACTTCGGCACCTACACGCTGGCGCCCTACGCGCAATCGATCCGCAGCCTTTTGGAGGAGACGCTGCGGCGGGCGCGCCTCTGGAACTTCGTGGGACCGGAGCCGGAGATCTTCCGCGAGGCCGAGGAGGCGCTGACGCGCGCGCAGTCGGCGGCGGTCAAGGATCTCGTGGAAGGCCAGGGCATGACGATGGCCGATATCGGCGTCGTCGGC
>NZ_RZSG01000111.1:0-11849 GCF_003997725.1 Mesorhizobium sp. M4A.F.Ca.ET.050.02.1.1 | reverse complement strand
ATCCAGGTGTCGATGAAGCGTTGCCGCGCTTGCCGCGCGGCAACGCTTCATCGACACCTGGATCAGGCTGATCGACGCACCGCAGGGCACGCTGACCACCGCCGAGAACGTCACCTCGGCGCTCTACAGCCTGATCGGCGCCCTGCCCTCCGAGCGTCTGGCGGGAAAGCGCGTGCTGGTTGCCGCCGACTGTTTTCCGAGCCTGCATTTCCTGCTGGCAGGCTTGGCCCAACGTTTCAATTTCACGCTCGACACCGTGCCGCTCAGGCCTGGCGAAAGCTGGGTTCGCGACGAGGATTTCGTCGCCCGCTGGCAGGAAGATGTCGGGCTGGCGCTCATCACCTTCGTGACCTCGACGGCCTCGCACCGCTGCGATGTGGCGAAGCTCGCGGCGCATGGCCAGGCGATGGGCAGCATCGTCGGGGTCGACATCACGCAAGGGGTCGGCGTGGTGCCCTTCTCGGTGGCAGAGACGCCGGTCGATTTCGTCGTCTCGACATCGCTTAAGTGGCTGTGCGGCTCTTCCGGCGCCGGCATTTTGCAAGTCGCTCCCGACCTTCTTTCGACATGCCGGCCGGAGCTGCGCGGCTGGTTCAGCCAGCCGAATCCGTTCTCCTGGGATCTCGACGCTTTCAGCTACGCAAGCGACGCGCGCCGCTTCGACCACGGCACGCCGGCGATCCTGGCCAGCGTCGCCTCGCTGCCCGGCCTGCAATGGGTCGAGGACACCGGCATCGATGCCATACGCGCGCGCAATGCGGTGATTACCGGGCGCATCATCGGCGCAGCGCTGGACAATGGCTGGGCGATCCGTTCACCGCTGGATGCCAATGCGCGCGGCGGCAGCGTGATGATCGGCCTGCCGCAAGGCGTCGAGGCGGCGAAGCTCGTCGCGACACTGCGCGATGAGCGGCTCTATTGCGACGCCCGCGGCACGACGCTCAGGCTGTCGCCCGGCATGGTCACGGCGGACGAGGCCGTCGGGGCGCTGATTGCGCGGCTGCAAGACCTGATCGGCTCACGCCAGCGCCGCGCATCCTGATTTCAGGCGCCGCCTCGCCTGCGGCGTCCGGGAGCTGGATGCTGGAAGGGGCGGATCAGGAAATGCGCCACGCGAAGTGGCCGAACCAGAGGGAAGCAACATGCTCAAACGTCTAGGACTGATTGGCGTGGTCATCGCAGCCGGCATCGCCTTCGCCACACCCGCCTTCGCCGACAAGATCATGGTCGGCGCCTACCCCGCCAACCCGCCATGGGAATACAAGACCGATTCCGGCGGCTTCGAGGGTTTTGAGATCGATGTCGCCAACGACGTCGCCAAGCGCATCGGCGCCGAGGTCGAGTTCCAGGATCTCGGCTTCCAGGCGCTGTTCGCGGCGACAGCTTCCGGCCGCATCGACTTCGCCGTGTCGTCGATCTCGATCACCAAGGAGCGCCTGCAGAACCAGGGCTTCACCCAGGCCTACTACGACAGCGACGGCACCATCGTCGGCAAGGCGGATTCGACCATCAAGACACTCGACGACCTCAAGGGCAAGACCATCGGCGTCATCGCCGGCTCGACCGGCGAAGCCTACATGAAGGAAAACGCCGCCAAGCTCGGCGTTGCCGAAACCAAGAGCTACAACGCCCAGCAGGATCTGCTGCTTGACGTGCAGAACGGCCGCATCGACGGCGGCGCCGGCGAGCTCGCCGGCTTCCTGTTCGCAATCAAGCAGATGCCAGCGCTGAAGATCCTGGTGCGCATCCCGACCGGCGAGCGCTTTGCGATGATGACCAAGAAGGGCCACCCCCTGCTCGAAAAGGTCAACGACGCGATCACCGCGATGAAGAAGGACGGCACCATGGCCGCGATCCACAAAAAGTGGTTCGGCGTCGATCCGGAAGCCGGCACCAGCACGGTGGCGCCGGGGCCAATCCCGCAATAAGCCGGCTAATTATAGCCGTTCGCGAGAGTGTCGGTGACAAGGCCGGCGCTCTCCGATTCCCATCCGTCCAGGCCCGCGAAAGCGCGGGCTTGGCATTGCCTTGACGGTGACGCCGATGGAACTGATCGACACCTTCTTCAACTGGAGCATCCTCGTCCGATCGTTTCCGATCCTGATCCGCGGGCTCGGCAACACTATCCTGCTCGGCTGCGCCGCAATCGTCTTCGGCACCATCGCCGGGCTGGCGATCTGCCTAATGCGGCTCTATGCGCCGAAGCCGCTAAGGCGGCTGGCCATCCTCTACATCGACATCTTCCGCGCGCTCCCGATCCTGGTGGTGCTGATCCTGATCTACTACGCCCTGCCCTTCGTCGGCATCCGCCTGTCGTCCTTCGTTTCGGCGGCCCTTGCGTTGTCATTGGTGCTTGCCGCCTTCACGGCGGAAGTCTGCCGCGCCGGCATCGAGAACATCCCCAAGGGCCAGTTCGAGGCTGCCGCAGCGCTCGGCCTGCCGTTCTGGGTCGCCATGCGCAAGGTGATCCTGCCGCAGGCGATCCGTGTCGTCATCCCGCCGCTGACCAGCAACTGCGTCTCGGTGTTCAAGGACACCGCGCTGGCCTCGGTGGTGGCGATGCCCGACCTTCTGAAGCAGGCGACCGACGCGCAGGCGCTGATGGCCAATCCGACGCCGCTGATCGGCGCCGCAATCATATATCTCGCCTTCCTGTGGCCGCTGGTGCGGCTGGTCGGCTACCTCGAAGAGCGTGGCAAGGCCCAGTCCAGCGCGCACTGATCCCACCTCGAACGACATCGATGAACTGAAGGAGACGTCCGTGAACCAACACCATATCTCGAAGGCGCAGGACGGCGCTGTTTCGTTCCCGGTCGAGAAGATCCGCGCGATGTTCCCCGCCTTGCGACAGGCCGGCGACTTCATCTTCATGGACAATGCCGCCGGCGCGCAGATCCCGCAAAGCGTGCTCGACGCGGTGACCAACCATCTGGTCGGACACAATGTCCAGCGCGGCGGCCGCTACGGCCGCAGCGTCACCGTCGACCAGTCGGTCGCCGAGGCGCGCGAGAGCGTGGCGCTTTTGATCAACGCCTACAGCCCGTCGGAAATCTGCTTCGGCATGAACGCCACCTCGTTCATCCGCCTGGTCAGCCTCGGCATCGGCCAGATGCTCGCGAAGCGGGACGAGATCGTCATCACCGACATGGACCACGACGCCAATATCGCCACCTGGCTGGCGCTGGAGCAGGCCGGCGCGAAGTTCAAATGGTGGCGCATGCGCGAGGACGGCAATCTGCATGTCGACGATCTCAAGCCGCTGGTCTCGGACCGCACCCGGCTCGTCGCCTGCACGGTGACGGCGCATTCGATCGGCTCGATCGTCGACGTCGCCTCGGTGGCCAAGATCGCGCATGCCGCCGGCGCGGAAGTGTTCCTCGACTGCGTGCATTACGGTCCGCATGGCCTGATCGACGTGCAGGCTTGGGACTGCGACTACCTCGTCTGCTCCGGTTACAAGAATTTCTCGCCGCATATGGGTTTTCTCTGGGGCCGCTTCGAAACGCTGAAGCGGCTGCCGACCTTCCGCGAGGATTTCATCCCCGATGAGCCCCCCTACAAGGTCGAGGCCGGTACCTTCATCTACGAGAATGTCTCCGGCATGGACGCGGCCGTGCGCTATCTGGAATCGGTCGGCCGCAATTTCCTCGCCGAGAACAACCGCTCGCGCCGCGACAACATCGTCGCCGGCATGAACGCCATCCGTGACTATGAGTTGACGCTGGCGCGCGAGATGCTGAAGGTACTGAAGGACTGCGGCGCCACGATCTACGGCGTGGCCGACGAAGCCCGCATCCATGAGCGCGTGCCGACCTTCTGCTTCAACATCGGCAAGCTGTCACCGCAGAGGATCGTCGAGGAGATGGCGGTGATGCAGATCGGCATCCGCGACGGCCATATGTACGCGCCACGGCTGATGAGCCGGCTCAACCTGTCGATGGACAGCGGCGCCGTCCGCGCCTCGCTGGTGCACTACAACACGGTGGAAGAAGTGCATCGTTTCGGCGAAGCGCTGCGCGCGATCGTAGCCAAGCTGTCATGATCGGCTTGGCCACGGCGCTTGGAGTCAGGCCGCCTTCTTCTTGGCCAGCCTTGCCTTGATCGAACTGACATCGGCGCGCGGCGTCGCGGCGAACAGCGTCTTGGTGTAGCTGTGCTTGGGGTCTGCAAAGACCTCGTCGCGCGGGCCGTATTCGACCGCCTCGCCGAAATACATCACCATGACGTCGTCGGCGATGTAGCGCACCACCGAGAGATCGTGGCTGATGAAGACATAGGTCAATTGGAACTCATCCTGCAGGTCGGCCAGCAAATTGAGCACCTGCGCCTGCACAGAAAGGTCGAGCGCCGAGACCGGCTCGTCCAGCACCAGCAGGCTGGGATTCAGCATCAGCGCGCGGGCAATGGCGATGCGCTGGCGCTGGCCGCCGGAGAACATGTGCGGATAGCGGTTGTAGTGCTCAGGTCCGAGGCCGACCTTCTTCAGCATCTTCATGGCAAGGTCGCGGCGTTCCTCGGCCGGCTTGTCGGTGTTGATCAGCAGCGGCTCGCCGAGCACGTCGCCGATCTTCTGGCGTGGGTTGAGCGAGCCATAGGGGTTCTGGAAGACGATCTGCACCTTGCGGCGCATCTCCTTCGACAAACCGTCCCTGGCAATGTCGACCTTGTTGCCGTCGATGAACAATTCGCCCGACGTCGCCGGATCGATCAGCGTGATGATGCGGGCGAGCGTGGACTTGCCGCAGCCGCTTTCGCCGACGATGGCAAGCGTCTTGCCCTTGTCGACGCTGAAGGAGACGCCCTTGACCGCATGCACCGTGCGCGCGCCGCGGAACAGGCCGCCACCGACATGGTAGTCGCGCACGATGTTCTTGCCTTCGACGACCCTGGTGCTCATGAGGCGGCTCCGGTACTTGCCCCCTGGGGCGCCGGTTCGAACAGCATGTCGGAGACGGTCGGCAAGCGGTCGCCGACGGCGTTCTCCGGCAGCGCAGAGAGCAGCGCGCGCGTGTAGTTGCTCTTCGGGCTCTCGAACAGCGACAGCACGTCGGCCTCTTCCATCTTGCGGCCCTTGTACTGGACAATGACGCGGTCGGCGGTCTCGGCCACCACGCCCATATTGTGGGTGATCATGATCAGGCCCATGCCGTATTTGGCCTGCAGCGAGACCAGCAGGTCGAGGATCTGCTTCTGGATGGTGACGTCGAGCGCCGTGGTCGGCTCGTCGGCGATCAAGAGCTTCGGATTGCAGGCAATGGCAATCGCGATCATGACGCGCTGGCACTGGCCGCCCGACATCTGGTGCGGGAAGGAGTTCAGCCGCTCCGCCGGCTCGGGAATGCCGACCTGCTTCAGGAGCTCGATGGCGCGCGCCCGGCGCTGGGCCCGGTCCATGCCCATATGGAAGCGCAGCACTTCCTCGATCTGGAAACCGATGGTGAAGCAGGGATTGAGGCTGGCCATCGGCTCCTGGAAGATCATCGACATATCCTTGCCGACGATCTTGCGCCGCTCGGCGGAACTCAGCTTCAGGAGGTCACGGCCGGCAAAACTCATGCGATCCGCGGTGACCGTGGCCGTCCAGGGAAGCAGCCCCATCACCGCCAGCATCGACACCGATTTGCCGGAGCCGGATTCGCCGACGATGGCGAGCACCTCGCGCTCATCGACATGGAGCGAGACGCCGTCGACGGCGCGGAACGGACCGGATGCGGTCTGGAACTCGACGACGAGATTCTGGATGTCGAGCAGCGCCATCACGACCTCCTGAGCTTCGGATCGAGCGCGTCGCGCAGGCCGTCACCGATCAGGTTGATGGCAAGCACTGTGATCAGGATGGCAAGACCGGGGAACGTCACCACCCACCAGGCGCGCAGGATGAACTCGCGCGCCGAGGCGAGCATGGTGCCCCATTCGGGCGTCGGCGGCTGGGCGCCGAGGCCGAGGAAGCCGAGGGCGGCGGCTTCCAGGATGGCGTTGGAGAACGACAGCGTGCCCTGGACGATCAGCGGCGCCAGGCAGTTCGGCAGGATGGTGGCGAGCATCAGGCGGAGATGCCCGGCGCCGGCAACCTTGGCGGCCACGACGTATTCGCGGCTCTTCTCGGCCATCACCGCGGCGCGCACCAGGCGGGCGAAATGCGGTTGCAGCACGAGCGAGATCGCCAGCATCGCATTGAACAGGCCGGGGCCGAGGATGGTGACCAGCACCAGCGCGAGCAGCAGCGACGGGAAGGCCAGGATCAGATCCATGACGCGCATGATCGCAACGTCGACCCAGCCACGGAAATAGCCGGCCAGCAGGCCGAGCGTGATGCCGCCGGTGAGCGCCAAAGTCACCACCACCGCGCCGATGAGCAGCGAGAAGCGCGCGCCGTAGAGCAGGCGCGAGAGGATGTCGCGTCCGACCGCATCAGTGCCGAGCAGATACTGAGCACTGCCGCCGTTCTGCCACGCCGGAGGCCTCAGAAACGCGGTCTTGTCCTGAACGTCGGGCGCATAGGGCGCGAGCAGCGGCGCGAAGAGCGCCGCCAGAACCAAAAGGATGAAGACGAACAGGCCGATGACGGCGCCGCGGTTCACCGAGAAATAGTGCCAGAAAGTCCTGAAGCCGGTGAGGCGGTCCGGACTGCCGCTGGCCATCGGGGCGATTTCGGTCGACTGGCTCATTCATGCAGCCCTGATGCGCGGGTTGATGACGGCATAGAGCACGTCGACGATCAGGTTCACGGCCATGACGATGAGGGCGATCAAAAGCAAGCCTGACTGCACGACGACATAGTCGCGCTTGAAGATCGAATCGACCATCCACTTGCCGATGCCCGGCCAGGCGAAGATGGTCTCGGTGAGGATGGCGCCGGCAAGCAGCGTGCCGACCTGCAGGCCGATGGTGGTGACCACCGGTATCAGCGCGTTGCGCAAGGCATGCACGCCGATAACCCGCGCCGACGACAGGCCCTTGGCGCGCGCGGTGCGGACATAGTCCTCGCCCAGCACCTCGAGCATGGCCGAGCGCGTCTGGCGGGCGACCACCGCCAGCGGGATGGTGCCGAGCACGATCGCCGGCAGCACGAGGTGACTGAGTGCCGAGCGGAAGGCATCCCATTTGCCGTAGAGGATGCTGTCGATGGTCATGAACCCGGTGATCGGCTTGAAGAAGAACTGCAGGCCCATGCGGCCGGAGACCGGCGTCCAGCCGAGATAGCCGGAGAAGAAGATGATCAGCAGCAGGCCCCACCAGAAGATCGGCATCGAATAGCCGACAAGGGCTGTGCCCATCAGCGACTGGTCGAACCACGAGCCACGCTTGACCGCTGCGAAGATGCCGGCCGGGATGCCGAGCACCATGGCGAAGATCATGGCGAAGAAGGAGAGCTCCAGCGTCGCCGGGAAGAGCGTCTTGAACTCCTCGATAACCGGCCGCTTGGAGGAGATGGAAACACCGAAATCGCCGGTGGCGACCTCGCCGACGTAGCGCGCATATTGCTGCCAGATCGGCAGATTGTAGCCGAACTGTTCCTTGAGCTCTTCGTAGCGCGCCGGCGTCACGCCATGCTCGCCGGCCATGGCGAGGATGGGGTCGCCGGGCAGCAGCCTGACGAAGGCGAAGGCACAGATGGTGATGCCGACCAGCGTCGGGATCAGAAGCGCGATTTTGTTGAGAAGATATCGGAGCATCTTGAAAAAGGGGCGGCGCCGTACGGCGCCGCCCGCTCTAGAGTTCTATTCGGCCTTGTCGGTGCCGTCGAAGCGGTGGATGCCTAGCGGGTCCATCATGAAGCCGCTGACATTCTTGCGCACAACCGCATAGACCTGGCTGTGGGCCAGGAGGAAGGCCGGGGCCTGCTTCTGGAAGACAACCTGGGCCTGCTCGTAGAGCTTGGTGCGCTCGGCCTGGTCGCTGGTCTTCTTGGCCTTCTGGATCAGGTCCTCGAAGTCCTTGTCGCACCAGCTCGAGTAGTTCGAGACGCCGATTGCCGAGCAGGCGAAGAGGGTGGCGAAGAAGTTGTCCGGATCGCCATTGTCACCAGTCCAGCCGATCTGGAAGGCGCCGGGGCGCTCCTTCTTCTTGCCTTCCTCGCGATACTTCGTCCACTCGTAGTTGACGATCTCGGCCTTAACGCCGACCTTGGCCCAGTCGGCCTGGATCAGTTCGGCGGCGCGCTGGAAGTTCGGGTTGTACGGACGAACGCGGTCGGACGCCCAGAGCTGGATTTCCTTCAGCCCGGCGTCGGCGAGCACCTTCTTGGCCGCTTCCGGATCATAGGAATCGAACTTCACGTCCTTGTTCCACGACCACATGGTCGGCGGGATCAGGTTCTGGGCCGGCGTGGCGCCGGCATCCTGGAACAGCGACTTGATCAGCGCCTCCCGGTCGATCGCCTGGTTCAGCGCGTGCCGAACCTCGGGCTTGTCCAGCGGCGGGATCGTCGTGTTGTAGCTCATGTAGCCGATGTTCAGTCCGGCCTGGTCGAGCAGGTTGACGTCCTGGTTGGCCTTGATCGTGCCAATGTCGGCGGGGTTCGGATAGGGCGCGACGTCGCATTCGCCGGCCAGCACCTTCTGGATGCGCGCGGTGGCGTCGGGCGTGATGGCGAAGACGAGATCGTCGATCTTTTCCTTGCCCTTGAAATAGTCGGGGTTGGCCGCGTAGCGGATGACCGAATCCAGCTGGTAGTCGACGAACTGGAACGGCCCGGTGCCGATCGGCTTGGTCGAGAAGTCGGCCATTTTGCCGTCCTTCGCGAGCTGATCGGCGTATTCCTTCGACACGATCGAGGCGAAGTCCATGCCGAGGTTGGCCAGCATCGGCGCGTTCGGCTCGGTCAGCGTCAGCTTGACGGTCAGATCATCGACCTTTTCCCACTTGGCGACGTATTTCGGCATGTCCATGCCGGTGTAGTAATCCCAGGTCAGGTTCGGCAGGTACTTCTCGCCGTTCCAGGGATTTTCCTTGTTGAACTGACGGTCGAAGGAGAAGACGACGTCATCGGCATTGAGATCGCGGGTCGGCTTGAAATAGTCGGTGGTCTGGAACTTCACGCCCGGATGCAGGTGGAAAGTATAGACCAGGCCGTCGTCCGAGATTTCCCACTTGTCGGCGAGGCCGGGCTCGATCTCGGTACCGCCATGCTTGAATTCGACAAGGCGCGAATAGACGGTGCGCGAAGAGGCGTCGAAATCGTTACCGCCCGTCGTCGTACCCGGGTCGAAATTGGCCGGCGATGCTTCCGAGCAATAGACCAGCGTCTTGGCGTTGGCCACGCCACCGAGGACGCTTGCAGCCAGCAACGCGGCTGCAAAAGTCAGTTTCTTTTTCATTGAGCACTCCCTGATGTTCTGCCAAGCCCCTCTAGCAGGCTCGCGAAGCGCGCATATAAGCACCGTTTTTCTGGCTTTGGAACACCCCGTTTGCGTACCCCACGGGAAGCAGGAAAAGAATCCGCAATCTCCTAAAATGGCAGAAAAAATTAGCAGATTTTTCCGCTCACGATAATGTTAACGACCGCATTTTTTTATTGATCGGCGCTCTCGCGAAATCGACGCGGCGCGGCCTTCCTTCGCATGGGCGCTGCTCAGGAAGATGCGTTACGGGTAGCGGAGAAGAAAAGGATTTCGACGGCAAATCTTTCCCGTTCTGCCGCAAGGGCAAGACTTGCATGGCCGAGGATAGTCGCAATACATAGACGGCACGCTGGATTTCCTGAGGAATCCGCAACCATTGCGGCGGAGGACGCTCCTGTCATTCAGAGGCGGCGCGGCACGAGTGAACGACGACGGGAGGGACAGGGTGGCGAAGGCAGCAAAGACGACGGCTCCGGCCAAGACGAAGGCCGCTTCGAAGGCAGCCGCCCCTGTGAAGGACACCGCAAAACCACAGGCTAAGGCTGGCGCCGGAAAGGCCGCCAAGCCTGCCGCGACGAAAGCTCGAGCAGCGGCCAAGCCGGCTGCCGCCAAGTCCGCTGCAACAAAGCCCGCTGCCGCAAAGCCGGCCGCGAAGGCAGCTCCGACAAAAGCGATCTCGCCAGCGCCGGCAGCGAAGCCGGCGCCGGCCAAGAGGTTGCCTAAGGCGCTGACGGAGCTTGCCGCCGGGCTGCCGGAAAAGCCGTGGCTGGCAAGCTATTCAAAGAACATGCCGGCCGAAATCGGCCCCCTGCCCTACGGCTCGATCGGCGACTTCCTGGTCGGCGCCTGCAAGCAGTTTGCCGGCCAGCCGGCCTTCGTCTGCATGGGCAAGGCCATCACCTATGCCGAGCTCGAGCGGCAGTCGGCCGCCTTCGGCGCCTATCTGCAGTCGAAGGGCCTGCAGAAGGGGGCGCGCGTGGCGCTGATGATGCCCAACGTGCTGCAATACCCGGTGGCGATGATGGCGGTGCTTCGCGCCGGCTTCACCGTGGTCAACGTCAACCCGCTTTACACGCCGCGCGAACTGGAGCACCAGCTCAAGGATTCCGGCGCACAGGCGATCGTCATTCTCGAGAATTTCGCCAACACGCTGCAGGCGGTGATATCCAACACCTCGGTCAAGCACGTCGTGGTCGCCGCGATGGGCGACATGCTTGGCGGCCTCAAGGGGACGCTCGTCAACTTCGTCGTGCGTCGGGTGAAGAAGCTGGTGCCGGCCTGGTCGCTGCCGGGCCACGTCAAGTTCAACGCCGCCCTGAAGGCCGGCGCCGGCCTCGCCTTCAAGCCCGCCAGCGTCAGCGCCGACGACATCGCCTTCCTGCAATATACCGGCGGCACTACCGGGGTCTCGAAGGGCGCGATCCTCTTGCATTCCAATGTGCTTGCCAATGTCGCGCAGAACGCGCTCTGGCTGCAGGACGCCTATGCGGTGAAGCCGAAGCCGGCACACCCCAACTTCATCTGCGCGCTGCCGCTCTACCATATCTTCGCGCTGACGGTGAATGCGCTGATGGGCATGCAGCAGGGCGCGCAGAATGTGCTCATCCCCAATCCGCGCGACATTCCAGGCTTCGTCAAGGAGCTGGAGAAATACCCGGTCCACATCTTCCCGGGCCTCAACACGCTGTTCAACGCGCTGCTCAACAATGAGGATTTCCGCAAGCTCGACTTCAAGCCGCTGATCCTGACGCTGGGCGGCGGCATGGCGGTGCAGAAGGGTGTGGCCGAGCGCTGGAAGGCGCTGACCGGCTGTCCCGTCACCGAAGGCTACGGGCTTTCGGAAACCTCGCCGGTGGCGACCGCCAACAAGTTCAGCGGCGGCGACTTCACCGGCACGATCGGCCTGCCGCTGCCGTCGACCGAGATCGCCATCCGCGACGACGACGGCAACAATGTGCCGCTCGGCGAAGTCGGCGAGATCTGCATCCGCGGGCCGCAGGTGATGGCGGGCTACTGGAACCGGCCGGACGAGACCGCCAAGGTGATGACCAAGGACGGCTTCTTCAAGTCCGGCGACATGGGCTTCACGGACGAGCGCGGCTACACCAAGATCGTCGACCGCAAGAAGGACATGATCCTGGTCTCCGGCTTCAACGTCTATCCGAACGAGTTGGAGGAGGTCGTGGCCCAGCATCCCGGCGTGCTCGAAGTGGCGGCGATCGGCGTGCCGGACGAGCATTCCGGCGAAGTGCCGAAGCTGTTCGTGGTCCGGAAGGATCCCGCGCTGACGATCGAGACGCTGACCGCCTACTGCCGCGAAAACCTTACCGGCTACAAGCGGCCCAAATATATCGAGTTCCGCACGGAGCTGCCGAAGACGCCGGTGGGCAAGATCCTGCGGCGGGCGCTGCGCGGCTAGGCACGAGCTTGAACGATCATCCTGCCGGCGGGGAGATGGCGGCCACGCGCCCCGATCCAACGGCCTTCATCAAGGCGAACATGCGC
>NZ_RZSG01001119.1:0-1457 GCF_003997725.1 Mesorhizobium sp. M4A.F.Ca.ET.050.02.1.1 | reverse complement strand
GTCTCTATTGCCGCCATGCTGATTCCCTCGGCCCGCCCCGCGTCGGGCGCCATGTCTGCATGTTTTTCATGACGGTGCAAATGCGGCCGGCTTCCTGCCCGCGACGGCTGTCGCGCAGCCGAAGAAGAAGCGCTTGAACTCGACCTCGAGCCCCTCGGCCCTCAACATTTCCGCCACGGCGGAAGCGTCGCCGAAATTGGTCGAGGAGGTGCCGATCATCGAGAAATCCTGCGCGCCGTTGAGCAAGGTCCTTCCGACAAGCGGCAACACGACCTTCAGGTGGAACAGATAAAGCGGCCTCAACCACCAGCCTTTTGGATCGGATGCTTCGATCATGCAAAAGACGCCGCCGGGCCTGAGGCAGCGCGCGACCAGCCTGGCGAGCTTCGCATGCTGCTCGCTGTTGAAGGTCTTCAATCCGAAGGTGGAGACAATGAAATCGGCACTGGCGTCGGGCAGGTCGCTGGCCAGCACGTCATCCTCGATGAAGGCGATCCTGTGGGCGCGATGCGCATGCAAGCGCTCCATCGCGCGCTTGTGCATGCCGGAAGAAATGTCGACAGCCGTTATGGCGCCGATATCGGGAAAGCGCCTGAGCAGATGCGGCCAGACTTCGCCAGTCCCGGCCATCAGATCGTAGCCCGTCGGCCGCGGCACCTGGGAGACCGGCATCAGTTCGACGCATTGCCGGCGCCAGCGCTCGGTGAAGCCGAACGAGCAGATCCAGCTGAAGGTGATGTACTGGCCGGAGCAGCGGTCGAAGACACCTTTGACGAACTGCGCGTCGTAGATGTCCTGGCCCGCTGCCATATCGCCATCGCGGCGGGCGGGACGGTCAGTCGGTGCCTGCCGAACTGGATGATCGCCCTCGAGCCTGCTCAGCCTACATCCCCGTCAGATCGCTCATCAGCCCGGATGCCACCGACAGCCTCGACACAGTGATGTCGCCGCCCTCGGTCAGCGCCTGCAGCCGCTCGCGGATGCGCGCGACGCGTTCGCCGCCGGCCTCCAGCCAGGCCGTCACCGGGTCGGCCGCCTTGGCATGGGCGGTCAGCGCCGCAACCGCGATGCCGCGCCGGGCGGCGCCGATCGTGTCGGCCGCGCGTGAAAGCGCCAGCTGGTCGTAATAGTCCGGCGGCGAGATCGCGCGCGTCGCTTCCTCGATGCGCGGAATGCGGAAGGCGTCGCTGACGGCGAAGAAGGCCTTCGCCGCGGCGACGATATCGGCATTGGCGGTGCGCGCCGTCAGCGCGATATCCGGGATCAGTTCCCCGACATCGGCGAGCGCCAGCTGTCCGGCAAGCCTCTCCGGTGCCCCGGCCTTGAACAACCCATGCCGCCGCTCCTCGATCCGCTCGCGCGAATATGCCGGCAACAGCGAGGCGAGCTTCGGCTCCAACACCTTGCGTGCCTCCTGCAGCTCGGCGATGCGCTGGCCGAGCTGCAGGAGGCACGCA
>NZ_RZSG01001118.1:0-1467 GCF_003997725.1 Mesorhizobium sp. M4A.F.Ca.ET.050.02.1.1 | reverse complement strand
ATCGGCCGCGCCATCGTGCGCGAGCCGCAAGTGTTCCTGTTCGACGAGCCGCTCTCAAATCTCGACGCAGAATTGCGCGTCCAGATGCGGGTCGAGATCTCCCGGCTGCACAAGGAGCTCGGCGTCACCATGATCTATGTGACGCACGACCAGACCGAGGCGATGACGCTGGCCGACCGGATCGTCGTGCTCAAGGCCGGCAATGTCGAGCAGATCGGCGCGCCGCTCGACCTTTATGACGATCCCGCCAACCGCTTCGTCGCCGGCTTCATCGGCTCGCCGAAGATGAACTTCATGCCGGCGAGGGTTGTCGAGACCGGGCCGGGCGCGGCGACGGTCGAGCTTGTCAACCACGCCGGCGCGCGGCTGAGCAAGCCGCTCCAGAGCACGCCTCCGGCTGTCGGCGCCGAGGTCGTGCTCGGGGTCAGGCCGGAACACTTCTTCGATGCCGGCAAAGGCGACTGCGACATCGCCGTCAAGGCCGATGTCGCCGAGCATCTCGGATCGGTGAGCTACGTCTACGCCGGTGCCGGAGACGACGAACTGATCATCGAGCGCGAGGCATCCAGGCAGCGGGCGAGCGGCGACCATCTGACGGTGGCGATCAAGGCCGACAAGGCGCTGCTCTTCGACACCAAGGGCGCGCGGATACGCTAGAGCAATTCCAGGAAAAGTGTGTAACGGTTTTCCGTCCGGAATTGCGTAAAAACAAATACTTAGAGCGGTTCGGCGATTCCAAGAAACGTTGAACCGCTCTAGGGCATGAGCCCGAAAAGCGCGAACCGGCTTTCGGAAAGATCATGCTCGAACAAAATGGTTCCATTCTTGCCCGATCGCGAATGCGTGGCGGCGACCCCAGGAGATTTGACATGACATCCAGACCGCAAAAGATTCGTTGGGGCATTCTCGGGCCCGGCAGCATCGCCAAATCCTTTGCCGGCGGCGTGGCGCAGTCGCGCACCGGCGAACTGGTAGCGCTCGGTGCCCGCAACCCCGGCAAGGCGGGGCTCGCCGAAACCTTCCCGGGCGCGCGCATCCTCGACGGCTATGAGGCGCTGCTCGCCGACGATGGTGTCGACGCCGTCTATATTTCGATACCGCATCCCGGCCATGCCGAATGGGCGATCAAGGCCGCTGAAGCCGGCAAGCATGTGCTGTGCGAGAAGCCGCTGGCGCTGACCGCCTTTGAGGCCGACGCCATGATCCATGCCGCGCGCAAGGCCGGCACCTTCCTCGGCGAAGCCTTCATGTACCGGCTGCATCCGCAGACGCTTAAGCTGGTGGAATTGATCAAGTCGGGCGTCATCGGCGAAGTCCGCATGATCAAGTCGAGCTTCGGCTTCGCCATGCCGGGCTTCCTGCCGGAGCATCGGCTCTATGCCAACGACCTCGCCGGCGGCGGCATCCTCGACGTCGGCGGCTATCCGGTGTCGATGGCGCGGCTGATCGCCGGCGCCGCGACAGGGT
>NZ_RZSG01001117.1:0-1468 GCF_003997725.1 Mesorhizobium sp. M4A.F.Ca.ET.050.02.1.1 | reverse complement strand
CAGCAGAACCGGCGGATAGTCGCCACCCACTTTGACATGTTGATAGGGCGAGTAGGCCGCCAGCCATGCCGCCTCTTCCGGCTTCGAGGGATCGCCATATTCGGCGATCCACGAAGCCCCGGGCGGCAGTTCAGTGTAGCGCAGCATGTCGAGCAGCGGCACGTCGATGATGACGGCCCCGAACAGTTCCGGACGCTGGATCAGTGACGTGCCGGTCAGCAGGCCGCCGTTTGAGCCACCCTGGATCCCGAGCTGCGCCGCCGTCGTGATGCCGCGCTTGACGAGATCCTCTGCCACCGCGGCGAAATCGTCGAAGGCGTTCTGACGGTTACCCTTGAGCGCCGCCTGGTGCCAGGCCGGGCCGAACTCGCCGCCGCCGCGTATGTTGGCTTGCACATAGGCGTTGCCCTTCTCCAGCCAGAGCCGGCCGCGCACGCCGGCATAGCCCGGCAGAAGCGGCACCTCGAAGCCGCCATAGCCGTAGAGCAGCGTCGGCACCGGTCCGCCCTGGTCGCGCCGCCTGACCACGAAATAGGGGATCATCGTGCCATCGCTCGAGCGTGCCTCGAACTGTTCGGAGATGAAGGGCGAGGCATCGAAGCGCGCCGGCTGCGCCTTCACTGTCTTCAGCGTCTCGCCGTCGTCGTCCGACCAGATGATCGAGCTCGGCGTCAGGAAATCGGTGAAGGAGAACGAGACACTGGCGCCGAAATGCTCCGCATGGCTGATGCCAACATTGCCGTTTTCGGGCAGACCGACTGGCTTCAGCGACCAGCTTTTTCCCGTCCGGTCGCAAGCGACGACTTTACCGCGCACATTGTCCATCAGGTTGATGAACAGCCGCTGATCGGTGCGGGCCAACCCAGCGATCGAAACGCGAGGCGCCGGCGCGAGTACGGTTTCGACCGGTCCCAGCACGCTGGTGTCGATCCAACGTCCGAAATCCAGTGAGTAAAGCCCATCGGGCAGGCAGCGCGTGCCGTCCGGCGCCGTCCACGGGCTGCGCACGCCGAAGACGAGTTGTCCGTGGAAGATCGCGGTGTCGGTCGCGTCGTCTGGCAGCGGGATGCGTCGGTTCTCGCCGGAAGCGAGCCGCAGGAAGCTGTGCGAGGAGAAGAAGTCGATGGTGCGGGCCAGGAACAGATGCCGCCTGTTGCCGTCGATCTCGACCCCGCCGCCAGCCGCAAGATCCTGCTTGTCGGCCTCGAAGATCGGCGTGGCGTCTTCAAGCCTGGTGCCGCGCTTCCACAGCTTGACCACGCGCGGATAGCCGGACTGCGTCTTGTCGTCCTCCTCGAAGGCCGCCGAGACGATGACGGTGCCCTCGTCCAGCCAGGAAAAACCCGACTTCGAGGCCGACAAGCAGGATCTTGCGGCTGGCGGCGGGGTCGAGATCGACGGCACCAGGCGGCATCTGTTCCTGGCCCGCACCATCGACTTCTTCTCCTCGCACAGCTTCCTGCGGCTC
>NZ_RZSG01001116.1:0-1475 GCF_003997725.1 Mesorhizobium sp. M4A.F.Ca.ET.050.02.1.1 | reverse complement strand
CTTCATAGAAGACCTCCCTGTGTATCCGTGGAAGAAATATTCGATGATATCATATACAGTTGCGTTCGAAATTCGCTCTGCCAAGGCATGTTTGCGGCGCAATTGGCAGGTCAACCTCTCATGGAACGCCTCATCGGTCATCTCCTTCAGCGGATCGAGCAGGAACTCCAGGATACGTCCCGGCGGTGGCCGTTGACGCCTGTCGTGGCACGCCGGCCGAATTGGCCTCGTTGGAAACGGTCAGAACGTTGCCCAACAGCGTACATCTGGAGAAGGAAAGGCTTCCAACTCGACGCGCACCTCCACCCCCATCGTGGACAAAACCTATCGCAACTTTCCGCGGGCCGCGTTCGCCCGACGGCAACACTGTGGTCGCGCCGGCAAAGCCGGAACAAAACGCTCTGGGGCGCCGTTGGAAAGCATGTTGATTCTCCGTCCTGGTGACCTGCGCGGCAACAAGCGCATCGATCGCCATCGTGCCGCGCAGTTGGCGATGCTGCGCGGTCGGCTCATGAGGCGGATTGCCAACCGCAAGGCTGCCGAGGTCGAGCAGGTCGCGGTATTTGTGCACGCCGCGCATCAGCCCGTCTTCAAAATGAAGGGACCGCAAAGCAAACGGAAGCGGACCGATGGCTGAAATCCTGAACTTCAAACCGGCCTTGGCCAGACAGCGCGGGCGACGAGCCGAGCGCTCGATCAATCGTGCAAATGAATTGCTCGATGAGGACTGCGGTGTCGGTCTGAGCCTTGCGTTGTGCGGCGGTATCAGATCCGCACAGTCGCGAGTGATCGACGCGCGGACTCGCTTCCTGAAGATTCGCCCGACCGCCCATTATTGAGGCATCGGGTAGGTAGGCGGAGGCGCGACATTCCATCCCCAAAGGGATATGCCGCTGCTCTCCTTTTGAAGTGATCGCCAATCGGGAGGATGCGGCATCATAATGGTTGAACTTGTGGTTTTGGGAGAAGCCGTCACCATGTTGTTTGAACCCCTCAACTCGGACGGCCAAAAGCGAAGCGCCGACTACCACGCTGCGCGGCTTGCGATGCTCCACGACCGGTTGGCGAAGAAGATCAAACAGGTCGACCATGCGGCCGCGCAGGTTGAGCAGGCAGCGGCAGTTTTGATTGAGGCCGCGCATCAGCCGACTGCCCCTGACGCAGCCACTCCGAAATCGCTGGCGTCTTTACATTTCATACTTGACACTTACGCTCATGATTTAATAGACAGCAGCCCATCCGACGTCGGATTTTCCGGTCCCGTCGGATGCCTGAATGCAAATCAAACAATGTCGATCGTTCGTGCGCAGCGACGCGCTATCGCGGGCGTGAAGGAATCTTTGCGCGTTTTCGGGGGGAAGTTGAGCGGTATGGATTTCTCGCTGAGTTTGGCGCCGGACCTAGTATCCTATATCCGCACGCTTCTACGGCTGCTCCATTTCGCTGGCCTGGTTTTCGGGTTCGGCGGTGCCGTC
>NZ_RZSG01001115.1:0-1476 GCF_003997725.1 Mesorhizobium sp. M4A.F.Ca.ET.050.02.1.1 | reverse complement strand
ATCGCGACCAGATCGTTGTCGGCGCGCACGCCGTAGGAGCCGGTGCAGAAGGTCAGGCCGTTGGCCGGGCTGTCGACCGTCTCCAGGATGAAGCGCGCGTCGGCGGCGGTGGAGACGACCCGCGGCAGCCCGAACAGCGAGAAGGGCGGATCGTCCGGGTGGATGCACATGCGCGCCCCGACCTCCTCGGCGACCGGGATGATCTCGCTCAGGAACCAGGCAAGGTTGGCGCGCAGTTCCGCCGGGCCGATGGCGTCGTAGTCGGCGAGCGCGTCGCGCATCGTGTCGCGATTGTACTTGCGCTCGGTGGCCGGCAGGCCGGCGATCAGGTTGCGCTCGACCTTTTCGATCTGCTCGTCGCTCAGGGATTTCAGCCGCGCTTCCGCCTCCTTGAGACGCGCCGGGCTGTAGCTTGCCTCGGCATTCTTGCGCTTCAGCACGAAGACATCGTAGGCGGCGAAGTCGATCGCGTCGAAGCGCAAGGCATAGCCGGTGGTCGGCAGCCGGTACATGAGATCGGTGCGCGTCCAGTCGACCACCGGCATGAAATTGTAGCAGATGGTGGAAATGCCGGCCTTGGCCAGCGCCCGGATCGTGTCCTTGTACCAGCCGGCGTAACGCTGCCGTTCCGCCGCGCCGATCTTGATCGAGTTATGGACGGGAATGCTTTCCACCACCGACCAGGTCAGCCCGGCCGCCTCGATGATGCGCTTGCGCTCGAGGATAGTATCCAGGGGCCAGGCGCTGCCGTCATAGATGTTGTGCAGTGCCGTTACGATGCCGGTCGCTCCGGCCTGCTTGATATGGTCGAGCGTGACCGGATCGTCAGGGCCGTACCAGCGCCAGCATTGTTCCATGACACCCTCTTTTGTGATTCCGGCGGGACCTTATTGTCGGCCGCGACAGGGAGTCAAATCGGGCAGCCGCCGCCCGACGGGATACGCGTTCTTGTCGCCTGTCATCCTGCGCATTATGAGGATCGGCTACGGCGCCGCGCCTGCAAATCCCGGCGACAATCACGGAGTTTCGGCAATGAAGGATTTCGACGGCAAGATCGCCCTGGTGACTGGGACGACCGGGATCGGCCTGGCGAGCGCCAGGCGCCTCGCGGCGGGCGGAGCGGCGATCGTCGCGCTCGGTATCGACGAGAGCGCCAATGCGGCGATGCAGGACGAATTCGACCGCAACGGCGCCGCCGCGCTGGTGGCGACTGTCGATGTATCCGTGCCGGACCAGGTCGCCCAGGCGATCGCCGCCGGTGTCGGCCGCTTCGGCGGTCTGGACGTCATCGTCAATTCCGCCGCGGTGCATCCCTATGGCACCGCGACCAGCACCGACTTCGAGACCTGGAACCGGGCGATGTCCGTCAATGTCGGTTCCATCTACCTCACCGCCCACTACGGCATCCCCGAGATGATCAGGCGCGGCGGCGGCGCCATCGTCAACGTCGCCTCGGTGCAGGGCCCTGCCTGCCAG
>NZ_RZSG01001114.1:0-1479 GCF_003997725.1 Mesorhizobium sp. M4A.F.Ca.ET.050.02.1.1 | reverse complement strand
CTCTCCGTCACCGGCGTCGGGGTAAATACTAACACTTGAGAAAGCAGGGAGTTCACGGTCGTCGTCGAACATCTGACGGTGCAAAACGATGGCGGCCACCGCGTGCCCGGCTTCGTGATGCGCCACAGACGGGAGAAGATATTGGGAGGCTACATTCATGCGGTGCGGCTCTCAGATCTAGTTTCCATCCAAGCCCTGATATCGGATTCAAGCCATGCGACTCGGCCGGGGGAGATGCGACGCCGCTTAGGGAACAGGCCTGCCTTCAGAGTCGCGCGGTCGCGCTCGAACTGCGTTCCACTGAAGTGCTTCAGGGTCTTTGCCGACTGGCCGGCGGCCCAGGCAAGTGCCCGCTCGCCTTCCACATCTTCAAGCCAAAGATAGAGATCGTCGTCGGGAGCATCCAGCGTTGGACGGACATCAAATGCGTTCATGTCCGGACAGCCTTCAGAAAGAAGGGATAGAGGCTTCCGTTTGATCGGGAACGCTTAGTGTTGGTAGCGGCGCCCACATGTTCGAAAAGCGTGATCATTGATGAGTTCTTCCAGTCGGTGCGGCATCGCAGTGCTTTTGCGCATAGGACCGCAATTGTCGTGCCAACTGGGAAAATCGTTTCGGAACAACGTGATCGCTCTGGCAGCGTTGTGTCAGATGTCCGACATCGTCGAGAATCCGACAACGAGTGCTCCTCCTAATCACCGGATCAACCTCCGGCGCCAGTCGGTGACACCGCATTCCTCTGTCTTTCCAGGAGACGGCGTGGACATCAATGCCGTTCCTCACCGAACCCGCCTCCTAGCCCTTCGCCCATACGTCACGGCCGCCCCCCGGTTTGGCTTCAACCTGAAGGATTACGGCGTCCTCTTCGCAGAGAAGATCGGGTTGTTCGTGGCGCGCGCAGCGGAGCCCAAGGAGCTTTTCTGGGTTGCGGATACTGGCATGTCGATATTACGACCGTGTGTCCTTCGACAAGCTTGGTGGCTTCTTCAACCAGAATCTCGCCGCGGAGATCGAATCGTTATCTGCGCCGCAAAGTGCGGCCGGTGAGCGGCGTGGCCCTGCGTTCCAGTTGGCCACGGTCCTCGCTGGGACGAGCAAGTAAATGGCTTGCGCAGCAACGGTGCGATCACACCTGGAGCACGGCGTCATCAGGAAAGCGCCATCCTTGTGCGCCCACGACACCCTGGTCGCCATCGGCCGCATCGCGGGGGGGCACTGTGGGCGATAACCATTCATTGATCTGGGCGATTGAGGGTTCTGCCGGGGCGCTATTGCTGCTCGGTAGGGCTGCGGGCTGGCGAGTCTACCAAGGCGAGCAACGACAGGCGAGACGGCAGACATTACGTGACGGAACTTGATATTGCAGTGCAGCAAGCGTAGAGCACCGCGCGCTTATCGGAGTGTCGTCCATGGCCCTTACCAATGCTGGTAACGAGGCAGAACCTGTCGAACAATCGAGCCATTCTGAGGTCGAGCAGC
>NZ_RZSG01001113.1:0-1479 GCF_003997725.1 Mesorhizobium sp. M4A.F.Ca.ET.050.02.1.1 | reverse complement strand
TCTATGCCGACATACTGGCCAATGCCGCCCGCAATGGCTGGGACTACGCGCCCGGATGCGATCGCCAGCGGCTCGAAGCGGCATTTCGAGGAGATGAAGCTGGAATTGATCGCGGCCGGATATGAGATCGTCCCCGTCGGCGCCCGGCCGCGCTGTCCCCACTTCGACGCGCTGGCGAGCGAATAGCAACGAAAAGGCCGGGGTCGCCGGGCCGCGGCGCCGAGAGCCGATTTCAGCAAAATATCAGCAGCCGTTCAGGACGGCGAGCGCGCGTTGCGGCAATGCTGAAGCAATACAGGCCTCGGAGCGACTGGGAAACCACTGATCCTGGAGATCGATCATGCGTGAGAAAGCTGAAGGAGCGCTTTGGCCCTCGATGCTGGCGCAGGAGGAAACGCAGCGCATCCTGTCGATGGGCGTTGCCGGGTTCATCTGCGGCGAAGCCAATGAGATGCTGGCCTATTTCGAGCGGCAGTCGCCGTGCGATCCGGCACCCCGGTCCGGCGGGCGGCCGAGCCTATGGCTCCGGATTCGCCCAATCCTTCCGCACTTCATTTTTCCGGGCGGCTTCTTTCGGACTTGACCTTGCGGGCATTCTGCCGCTCCGATAATCGCCGCGCGAAGGTGCGCGACGATGGGGCAAGGGCTTGTCGCAACAGATCGGCAGCGCGGTTCTCGATCTTGACCTGGGCACGCTCAGGCGTGACGGCGAGATCGTGCCGGTCCGGCCGAAAACCTTTGAGCTTCTCGCGTTCCTGATATGCAATTCCGGCAGGGTGCTGAGCAAGGACGAATTGTTGCGGGCGGTCTGGCCGGACACCATGGTCACCGAGGATTCGCTCACCCAGTGCATTCGCGACGCGCGCAAGTCGATCGGTGACGAGGCGCAGGCGCTGATCCGTACCGTCCCCCGACGCGGCTATCTGTTCCAGGCCGCCGAAATGCAGGCCGCAGATCCGCGGGCACAAGTGCCGGTTCAGCCGCGACGGGCGGCCGAACCGATGGTCGCCATCCTGCCGTTCCACGTTGAGACGTGCGACGCGCCCGGCAAGGTGCTGTTCGACGGCGCGGTCGAGGAGATCACCAACGCGCTGTCCCACTTCAAGACCATAGCGGTGATGGCACGCCACTCGGCCTTCGCGCTCGCCGAGCATTGGACGGAGGATATCAACGCGACCGCCGTACGGCTCGGCGCCGACTACATAGCGGAAGGGGTCGTGGAATCCGCTGGAGGCGGCTACAGCGCGCGCGTCGTGCTGACCGAGACGGCATCCGGCCGTCGCGTCTGGTCGCAAGGCTTCACGTTCGTCAAAGGCGATATCTTCGCCTTCCAGAAAACGGTCGCTCAGCGGATCGCGACGGCGCTGGTCACCAACGTCGAAAGCGCGGTCATGCGGCGTGGCCAGCCCGCATCCACCGCCAATGTCGAGGCCTACCTCCATCTGCTGCGCGGCATGGCTCTGCTGCGCAGCTATGGCG
>NZ_RZSG01001112.1:0-1482 GCF_003997725.1 Mesorhizobium sp. M4A.F.Ca.ET.050.02.1.1 | reverse complement strand
CGGCACCAACGCCGCGTGACAAATGCCAGCCCTTGTGCTGGAAATCTGGTGGGCAAGCCACGGTCGGGAGGAATGCGCCGGTGAAAAAAGGCTATCGCGAGTTGCTCGACGAGGCGAACGCCGAGATCGAGGTGGTGTCGCCGGAGGAAGCGGCGGGGCTAATCGAGGACGAGGACACGATCTTCGTCGACCTGCGCGATCCGCGCGAGGTCGAGCGCGACGGCAAGATCCCCGGCGCCAGGCATGTCACGCGCGGCATGCTGGAATTCTGGATCGATCCGGAAAGCCCCTATCACAAGCCGTTCTTCGCCTCGGGCAAGAGCTTTGTCTTCTTTTGCGCCGGCGGCTGGCGCTCGGCGCTGGCCACCAAAACGGCGCAGGACATGGGCCTTTCGCCGGTCAAGCACATCCTTGGCGGCTACACCGCCTGGAAGGCGGCCGGACTGCCGGTCGAGCCGGGGCAGAAGAAGAAGGCCGACTGACAGCGCTTCAATGCATCAACGTCGAGTCGCGGTGCTCGGCCGCGAAGCGGACGGCGCGTTCGACCACGCCCTTGTCGGCGAGGATGCGGCGGTGGCCGAGCCCGTCGACCCAATGCAGGCTGACATGATCGCCGGCGCCGGCATAGCGCGTGGCATGGTCGGCAGAGACTTCGCGGTCGTCGGGCGCATGGATGACCAGCGTCGGCACCAGCGCTTCCGCGAGCTGGCGGTCGCCGGTGAATTCGCCGAGCGGTCGGCCGGAGAGTTTTTCGACGCGATCGGCCATGGCGACCTGCGAGCGCGGGCCGACATTGAGCATGCTGCTGAAGTCGGCGAAGATCGCCGGCAGTGAGCTCGGCGCCGCGATCAGCACCAAGCCTTCGGCCGCGATAGGCTGGATGCCCCTGACCGAACCGGCGACGGCGTTGGCGGCGACGGCGCCGCCGAAGGAATGGCCGACGATAACCTTGAACGGACCGAACCATTCGCCGGCGACCCTTGCCGCCTCGACCGCGTTGACCATGTTCAGACGGCGGCCCTGCGATTGGCCGTGGCCCGGAAGGTCGAGCGAGACAACCTTGTAGCCGGCGCCGCGATATCCTTCGATCAGCGCGCGCATATATTCGGTGCGCGAACGCCAGCCATGGATGACGAGCACGGTGCCGGCCGGCGCCCTGCCCGGCTCGGGCCGGAATTCATGCACCATGACACAGCCCTTCTTCGTCTTCAGCCGATGATGCCGCGCCTCGGCCATGAAGGCCGCGGCCCGCTCGACAGCGCGGCGCTCGCCGTCGCTCAGCGCCTTGACGTTCGGCGTGCGGCAGAACAGTTCGAACGCGGCGCGACCGCTGAGGCGAGGCGCCACATGCTCGGCCGCGCCGAACACGCCCCGGATGACCTTCAGACCAAATGATGCCATAGTGTCGATCCATCCATTCGTTCAAGCATGAACATAATAGTTCAAACATGAACATTAAACAAGACCTGCCCTGGGACAACC
>NZ_RZSG01001111.1:0-1485 GCF_003997725.1 Mesorhizobium sp. M4A.F.Ca.ET.050.02.1.1 | reverse complement strand
GGCGCCCGCCATTGTCGCGGCCATGGCCATCGCGTTGGCCATTGTCGCGGCCGTTTCCATTGTCCTGATTGAAGGCCAGCTCGCCCTCGATCACCGGCTGCGGGCCGGCACCTTGGTTGGCGGCCGCGGCCGGAGCTTCGCCGGCATTGCTGTTGCCGACAGTGTCGAACTCGTCGCGATCCTCGTCCGCGTCGTCATCGAAATCGTCGCGATTCTGCTGGACGTTCTGGATCGGCATCTGCGCCTGCGCGGCGGCAATGATGCGATTGTAGTGTTCGGCGTGCTGAAGATAGTTTTCCGCCATCACCCGGTCGCCGGAGCTTTGCGCGTCACGGGCGAGTGCGGCGTATTTTTCGGCGATCTGCTGAGCCGATCCGCGGATCTTCACATCCGGGCCGTTGCTCTCGTAGTTGCGCGTCAGGGGATTGGGGCCCTTGCGGTTGTTGTTGTTGCCACCGCCGCCGCCATTGTTATTGCGACCGCGCATGCGCCTGTTCTGCTGTTGTGGCCTCATTCGACTCTCTTCAGTGTGAAATTTTTGAAAACTCTTCGCGAACGGAGGCGCTCATGCAGCCAGCCGTTTCGTTTCTTCACCGGCGTTCGCCCGCATCAATTGCGTTGGCGCCACGTGCCATCCTGTTCCGGTTACATCACTTGCCGGACGATTCCCGCACGAAGCATTGGCGTCGATCGCGCAAGAAGGCAGCTATTTCCAAGGAAAACCGAATCGCTAAGAGCACTGCCTGCTTCGTCTCATCCGGCTACTTTGACCCTAGCTGCATTCCCGGGCATTGCCAAGCCCTTTTTCGCACTGCATCAGGGCTTTGCGCGTTCGAACACCAGAGCCCTGTCGTTACCGCCGAGGTCGCGAAACTTATCGGCCAACCGATAGCCGGCTGCCGTGAAGATGTCCGCCACTTCGATTCGCTGCGTGTGGCCGATCTCGACCACGACCAAGCCTTCGGTTTCCAGAAAGCCCGCCGCCTCAGCGGCTATGATCCTGTAGGGGTCCAGACCGTCCGCGCCGCCGTCAAGCGCCAGATGCGGATCGAAACCGCGGACCTCGTCCTGCAGATTTCCTATGTCTTGCCGAGGTATATAGGGAGGGTTTGCGGCAATTACATGGTAGCTGCCGGAAACTTTTGCAAACCAGTTGGATTCAAGCGTTTCGAACCGGTCGGCGAGCCCCAGGTCACGGGCATTGCGCATGGCTGTGGCCAGCGCACCCGCGGCTATGTCGACACCGGTCGCGACAGCGCCGGGAACGGCGCTAAGCAGCGCCAGCGCGATGGCGCCACTACCGGTGCCGAGATCGAGGATACGGCATTCGCCTTGCCGCTCCGCCGTTGCCTTGGCGAAGGGCAGGATCGCCTCGACCAACGTCTCGGTGTCGGGGCGCGGCTCCAGCGTCTCCGGCGAGAGCCATAGCCTCAGTCCGTAGAACTCGCGAAACCCGAGGATTCGGTGCACCGGCTCGCCTGCGAC
>NZ_RZSG01001110.1:0-1488 GCF_003997725.1 Mesorhizobium sp. M4A.F.Ca.ET.050.02.1.1 | reverse complement strand
CTCTATTGCCTTCGCCAAATTCGCCGCGCCGAAAAGGGGCAGCGTCTTCGTGCTGGCGGCCGACGACGGTGCCGTAGGCAAAGCCGGCAAGGCTTGCGACCCGGCCGGCGCGCTCGCTCGAGCGTTCCCGGTGGCCGACTTTTCCGGCAAGTTCGGCACCGTCGCCGAGGTGCTGGCGCCGGAGGGCACCTCGATCGACCGCCTGGTGGCGGTCGGCGCCGGCAAGGCTTCCGCCCTCGACGACCAGGCATGGCTGAGGCTCGGCGGCACCATTGCCGCCTCGCTGCGCAAGGCGACCGAAGTCGCCGTCGTGTTCGATGTTCCGGGCACTGAGGCCGGCGGCAGGCAGGCCGCCAACGTCGCCGCGGGCATTCTTTTGCGCAGCTATTCCTTCGACAAGTACAAGACCAAGAAGGACAAGGACGAGCCGAAGAAGCCGGTCAAGGTGACGATCCACTGCGCCGACCCCACGGCTGCGAAAAAGGCCTTTGCCGACGAGGCGGCGGTGATTGGCGGCGTGCTTCTCGCGCGCGATCTCGTCAACGAGCCGGCCAATGCGCTTGGCCCGGTGGAGTTCGCCGCGCGCGCCAAGGAACTCGAGGCACTCGGTGTCGAGGTCGAGATTTTGACCGAGAAGGAGATGAAGAAGCTCGGCATGGGCTCGCTGCTCGGCGTCGCGCAAGGCTCGCCGCGCGGCGCCCGCATGGCCGTAATGCACTGGAAGGGCGGCAAGGCCAAGGACGCGCCGGTCGCCTTCATAGGCAAGGGCGTCACCTTCGACACCGGCGGCAATTCGATGAAGCCGGCATCAGGCATGGAGGAGATGAAAGGCGACATGGGCGGTGCCGCGGCCGTCACAGGGCTCATCCACGCGCTTGCCGCCCGCAAGGCCAAGGCCAATGTCATCGGCGTCATCGGCCTGGTCGAGAATGCCGTCGACGGCCACGCCCAGCGCCCCGGCGATATCGTCACCTCGATGTCGGGCCAGACCATCGAGGTTCTGAACACCGATGCCGAAGGCCGCCTCGTGCTGGCCGACGCTCTCTGGTACACCAATGACCGCTTCAAGCCGAGATTCATGATCAACCTGGCGACGCTGACCGGCGCCATCATGGTCGCGCTCGGCCAGCACTATGCCGGCCTGTTCTCCAACAATGACGAACTGGCGGACCGTCTGGCGGGCGCCGGGCAAGCGACGCAGGAGCGGCTGTGGCGCATGCCGCTGGGCGCCGAATACGACAAGCTGATCGATTCCAAGAATGCCGACATGAAGAACATCGGCGGCCGCTACGGCGGCGCCATCATCGCCGCGCAGTTCCTGCAGCGCTTCGTCAAGGAGACACCGTGGGCGCATCTCGACATCGCCGGCACGGCGATGGGCTCGCCGCCGAGCGAGATCAATCAGTCCTGGGGCTCGGGCTTTGGCGTGCGGCTGCTCGACCGTCTCGTGCGCGACCACTACGAGGGACAAGGCCGTTCGAGGCGCGA
>NZ_RZSG01000110.1:0-11919 GCF_003997725.1 Mesorhizobium sp. M4A.F.Ca.ET.050.02.1.1 | reverse complement strand
CCCCGGAATTGGTCAATTGCCCCGGGAACGGCACGGCGGCGGCAGGCGCGTCGACCGACAGGCTCGGCATCGGGCCGTTCATGGCCACCATCACGCCGGTCGGTAAGCCGTCCGACGGATCCGGCCGGTTGTTGCCAGGATGGTATGAGGCAACCAGATACTGGTCGTCATCGCCGTCGAGCGGCGCTCGCCCGACATATTCGACCTTCACCTTGGCCGTGCCGACCTTGTCATAGTCGAGCATTTGCGCGGCTCGCTCCGAAACGTCGATGATGCGGCCTTCATGGTATGGGCCGCGGTCGTTGACGCGCACGATGACCGAACTGCCGGTTTCGAGGTTGGTGACGCGGGCGTAGCTCGGCAGCGGCATCGTCGGATGCGCCGCCGTAAGTTGCATCGTGTCATAGACTTCGCCGTTGGCAGTCAGCCGGCCGTGGAAGGCATCGCCATACCAGGATGCCAGGCCGACCTTGCGGTAGCGCTTGTCTTCCTTGGGATAATACCATTTGCCGCGCACCTGGTAGGGCTTGCCGAGTTGGTCGCGGCCGCCGCCGCGCCGCATGAAGGCAACGCGCGGGCTTGCCTTCACGCCATATTCGGTTTCGGCGAAATACTCCTTCGAGCGCGGCCTCTTGTCGATCATCGCCTTCGGCTGCGGCGTCGAGGTGCAGGCGGCAAGCAGCACCGCCGATATGGCGCACAGTGCAAGAGCTGGAGCGCGACGTAGACGCGGGCGCGCCGAAATCTGCATTGTTATGATGTCCCCTACAGTCTCGCCACCAGCTGAACGTCAGCGGAGCCAAAGCACCTGCCCGACACTTTGCCAGCGACACCCGGATCCCCAATCCCCTTGTGCGCAGGAATTGCTTATCACCGTATTAACCGATTGTGGTCGGAAGGCGGCGAGATTGTGGCAAGGCCTGTACCGGCGTGGCCGTGAACGCCGAGCGAGGCAATGCCAGCGACTTGATTGGCCAGTTGACCGCTGCCATCGCAGCAAAGGCGGAACAAAACTATGGCGCCGGCGTAGTCCCGGCGCCTCGAAGGCTCTCAGACCGGCCCACAGTCCAGAAGGTGCTTGGCGCCAACGCGCTCGTCAGGCCGGCGGTTGCTGGGAAGACGGAGCCACCTGCGCCGTAACGTGCGACAGCCTCTCGCGCTTGGTCAAAATCGGCTTTTCGTAAATCTTCTTCATGATTCCCTTTACCCCGAAAGATCCACTACGCCACAGATTGGTCGGGCGTGTGCCACATTGTCAATCAGGCTGGGCCGATTTGGCGGGATACTGTTGCATTTCGGCAAATATATCGAGCGACGATCCGACGCGGGTGGCAGGTCTTGGCGCCACGCACTAGGGAAGTGCGGTGGAAATGACCTCCCGCGTCTGGCGCGCCAAAAAACATAGACACCCCAGTGATTGGCACGATAGAGGGATGGCCGAGCAGTTTAAGGCCACGGTCTTGAAACGTGGTGAAAGCTTTCCCGCCTGTTATCAGCGGTCTTGAATAGCCGGCGCCAAATGAACAGCCCGCAACCTGCGGCAGCAGGCGCATCGGAACGCCTCACGCAAAATTTGAACTCGATTCAAATAGCGGAAGGCGCTTCCGTTCCATTAGCCAGTGCTGATTTAGAAATCTGCGACGTATTAACCGTTCGTAGACCGCGCTGTCCTATTCTGAGACAGCGCGGTCAACCAACTACCCCTGGCTGCGCAGGCGGCTCCGGCTACCCACCCCCAACGCCGGTCGGAGCCGCCACCCTCTCTTTTGATACCAGCGATGGTTGAATTAACTGTTACCACACGTACCTTCTAACGTGCTCTCCCGATCGCTAGACTTTTAGGGAATCGCCGGCGCTCCCAAAACCCCTGTCCGATTTGGCGATCCCTGACGTCTGGACTCAACCGCCGAATGACGCATCCCGGGTCTTGGGGGCAAGGGACGAACGGCGAAAGCTTGCGTTTCGGCAAATGTACAGGCCGGCGCGGTTGACAGGTCTTCGCGCCACGCACTAGAGCAGTGCGGTGCGGATGATGCCAACAGCAGGATCCGAAGGTCAACACAGGCACCAAAGTGATTGAAAGATCACGATGGAGGGATGGCCGAGCGGTTTAAGGCACCGGTCTTGAAATTCGCTTGCAGGCGTCCCTTTCCTTCCCTCGCGATCCCTATTAGTCGTTGTTGGTCAACGCCATAGATCGGTCCGCTGCACTGTTTGTACCCATCTATCCATCTCTGTGCCGTAGCATTGCGTTGCAAAAACCGTAGCAGCGTGTTCTATGCTTGTTCTCCTGCAGATCTCTAGGAGAGTTGACCCATAATGACGGTCTTTTCCCGATCCACTTATAAGCGTCTCGAAGAAGCCAATGTGAATGATTTGGTCCAGTTTGCGGAGGGCGATGGCTCGACTCTTGCAATCGTCACCGCCAAGGGAGCGGACGAAACATTTGGCTTTCTAATCCTCGCGTCGACCGGTGACGCTTATCCAGAGCCCGAATTCACCCGTTTCGAACCGAACGAATTCTGCCTGAACTATGGCTCTGAGTGGGTTCTTGAGGTTTTGGAAGATGCGAGGTCGGTACCGCGCTCCAATGACGGTGGCGAGCAACCTGGGATTATCCGCTTGCTCCCGGAAGGTCCCATGATGATTGTTCGCGGCGCTCATCCTCAAGACCGAAAGCGGCTTGGCCTCTTCAATCTGGACGCAGGCAAATTTGTCGGTCGCGAACGCTACGAGGGCGCTCCGTGCTTCGGCTGGATTCTTTGGGCAACTGCCGCTGATACGCAGAGAGCCGGCGCGCGCCCAATAGCTAAGTTCCCGAAGGAGCAGACACCGTAAGCACCGGTGGCCGGAGCGACCGGCCATCGAGCGGCATCAGTTCACACCACTGCAACGAAGGCAAACAAAGCAAGCCTCTGATGCCGCGGAGAAAATTCCCTATCTGCAGCACTCCCTTACCAAGGGAGAGTTCCAACACCCGGGGGAAATCTTCCCAAGCGAGGACGTCATGGCCAACGAATACGCTGATATCGAGGATATCAACGGCAATGTGATCGGCCAGCTCGATCTATCCACTATGCGCGTCCTGGCGCCGAACCCCCGCGTCGACGAGGCTGTCGAGAAGGGTGAGCCGATCTACATGCGGAAGAAGGGAGCCCGGATCGCAACGATCCTCACGCCCGACAAACCGAAGAGCCGGCGGTCGAAATGATGCCTGTGCCGATACGGGCGAGCCGAAAGCCAGCTTACCGCGGCCGCGATCTGACGAAGGCGCAACGTGTCGCCGATCAGAATCGGATCATCGATCGCATAGAGCGGCGGGCCAATGAGATCCTGGCCAATTGCCCGGATGACTGGCAGACCCTGTCATTCGGGCAGATTGCCAACGATCTCTGCGTCGATGTCAAGCTCGTGTGGTTTGCTCTCAGCGATGGCAACCAAAACGGTATCGGGGTGCGAGTAGCGCCCTCGGACCGGGAGTTGCTCGAGCCGTTCAAGCGCTGCCCGCATGGGCTGGCCACTAGCAGCGGGCGCGCTGGTAGGACGTCCGCATAGTGACGCGAAAAGAAATTAGCGGAGCGCTTTGGATTGCTGGCATTGAAAGAGGTGTCTAGACAATCGATTCGGCGATCGTTTCGAAGTGAGATGCCACGAATTCTCGGTAGTCCTCTATGTCAGGCTCTACGTCGAGCTCGCGGGCCTTTCTTGCGAGCGATCCGCATAGCGTGGTCGCGTCGGCCTTCACGATAACGCCAGCACTCACTAACATCTGAAGCGTGTCGGCCAATGCCACTCGGTTCATGAAATAATCGAGGCGCGCGGGTGTGGTGATTCGAGGCATGATTCACTCCGTCTCAACTTGAAGATGATGCTTCCGCGTTTGGCTGGAGTCGAGCGCTTCCACACGATGACCCGCCACCGTGAGGCAGCGGGCCGGTTCCGTAAAATGGCCTGACTAACCGACAGACAACCCTCCCCCGCGGGCAATGCGGGCGATATCTTTCATGACGCATTCGAGATCGCTGCAGTCGAACCCCCACGCCTTGTGCACCCGCACCTTGACGGCAAGGTCATCGAAAGTGTGCGCGGGGCAGCGGATCACCCGATCAGCGGCGGCCGAAACGCGGCTGACCTGGCGCTCATAAGCTCGACCGATCTTGGCGAGGCCGATCCTCTGCCGAATAGCCCGTTCGGCCCTGTTGTAGGCCTGCATGGCCTCATTGAACTCAAGGCGCTCAGGATGACGCCATTGATCCAATTCGGCGACGGACATCTTCCGAAAGGCTGCCGCTTCGGCGGCGGTAAGCTCACGCTTTACCGGCTCGACCAGTTCGGCGCGCTCTTCAAAGTACCGGCGCTCCGCGGCAGCGTGCTCGGGCTCAATGGCCCGAAGCTTGTTCCATTCGAGACGAAATGCAGCTTCCAGGCCGGGAAGCTTGCTGATCGGCGGCGCTGGCGAGGCCTTGGCAGCAGGGACGCTGGCGCCGAGCAGCGCAGCGGCGAAGGCCGATCCGCTCATTGCGAGAGCGGCGCGGCGGTTGATCGCGGGCATGCCTTGGGCGGCTGCCCGAACTGAAGTGTTCGGCATTTCACTCTCCGTGTCTGGTTATCGGAACTGATTTACTATGTCCGATAACCTAGAAAAGCATTTAGGCATTGTCAACTTATTTCTAGGTATGGTAACTAGAAATGACATTCTGAGGGCCACATGCTTACCACCGGAAATCAGTTGAAAGCCGCTCGCGCTCTCATTGGGGTCGAGCAAAAGGAAGTCGCCGATCTTGCCGGCGTGAACGTCAACACGATCCGAAGCATGGAAGCCGCGGGCGCCGGTCCGATCGCAGGCCGAGCGCAGAACGTCCAGGTAGTGCAACGCGTCTTGGAAGCACGCGGAGTCGAATTTCTGAACCACGGTCGACCGGGAGTGCAACTCCGAGCGACTTGAGCAGCTCAGCCAGGCCACTCGATCTGACCGGCCACCACTTCCCCGCCCATTTCGCGGATCGCATCAAGCACGATATCGTATCTAATTGGCGATCGGCACCATCTTCGTGTCGCGAAATAGCGTTTCGATGATCGTGTGAATTCGTCGAGGTCGATCATCGTTATGCCAAGCCGCCAACACTCGTCCCTAAGCCCATCGAGCAGGCTGTCGCCAGCGCGGAGGTATTGGACGCGAGGGCGCTTCACTCCTCGACACCGCGCCCGATCACGCAGCCGATCGGGTGTTAGGTCAGGAAATGCTTCGTACAATTCTTGCTGCGTGCCCGAGCGATACAGCTTCCGAAAGCGCCTCTCCTCCTCCTCAGTGAAAATCCTCAAGCGCCTCGTGATTTTAAGACGACGGCATCTCGTTACCAGAGCTGCGCGCGACCTGTTGGGCAATGCGGCCGATAGGGCATTGTAGTCCGGATACAGCGAGTGACAGAGATCATCCTCCTCTTGCCGCCAAAGCGGATATCCATGCGCGTTGACGCCGGTCTTTTGTATATGGAGGCGCGTCGCCTGCCTCAGGCGGGCCAGCCATGCTGCTCTTTCAAGATCCATATCCAAGGGTTGCGGGCATACGGCCTTGTGGCTAGGCCGGCTGCCACACAATTACCGTTAATCCCACTGTGCAATTGAATTGCTGTGCAGAACTTCATCCCGCTTACATCGCCGCCATCACCGCCTCGTTGCTCGCCGGCGCTCTCTGGCGCTACCGGCAGCGCGACATGATCGGCATCGCTGCCTGTTTGCTAATGGCCGGCATGGGCGCCTACATGCTGTTGCACTAAAAACGAACCCGCTGCCGAGGGGACAGCAGCGGGCTTGGCTTCAAGGCTAGCCGGAAGCGGAGGTTGGGACAACAAGGGCATCCGGCCAGCACTTTCAACGAGCGCAAGAAGCCGCTGCGCGACACCTGTCCACTAGCTGCCCTTGGCCTTACCGTAGGCGTTGGGGGTGGTGTCAGGAGTATAGATCGTCCCCACCTTCCTGCCGCCGCACTTGGCACACTTCAGCTTCGGAATGATGTCGTCCGCCATCGCGGGAGCATCCGGGCCGAACCGATCGCGGAGCTTGGCGAGATCGAGCGTCTGGCTATGGTTGCAGGGCGACCAGTGGCAAAACGCCGTCACGGTCATCTTCGCGTCGATCAGGGATTAAACCGTCCAGCCCTTGCCCGCCATGAGGCCGATATAGCGCGCCACAGGGAGGCCCGCCAGCCCGCGTTTCTGCGCACGCTAGTTCCGAGTGGGCAGCACCCTAAAGTCTGCCGAACGCCCGCCTCCCACAGTGTCTGCATCGTCTCCTGTCATGGTGAGGCCACGACGAAACAACTCCCGAACGGCGTTAGATCGAGTCGGCATTCTTCTCTCAAAACGCCAAGCATCCAGCACGGCCAGTTCCTCGGCATTGAGCATGATCTGTAGACGGTATGTTCGTTTGGGCGGCACGTTCTGCTCTCATCAATCTGCAATACCAGGGTCGTGATGGACGATTGCGTCGAGTATGACCTCATAGACGCTGCCGGTGTCTTCCTCAATCTCGGTGCTGCTGATGCCTACCGACTTCGCGTCGGCGAACACCTTTTGGGTCAGCTCGGCAACCGAGATGATATCGGCACCCACCGTCTCGGGAACGTTGGCGCCTATCCACTTGTACAAAAAGTCAGTCCCACGGGTGCTCATGGCCGACATAAGTCAAAGTCGGGCATTAGGTTCCAAGAGCCTCACCAGAGCTGCGTCCGGCGCTCTGGCGCATGCCTCTGGCCCGCTGCATGCTGGCGCGATCAAAGAGGAAGGATCGATCTATTTAGGCAAGGGAAAGCCCGTCGCTGGGAGGATGAGCGACGGGCTTTGATGGTGCCATATAGCGGCTACACTACCTTAGATCGATCGCTTCGCGACGTAGGGCGGCCCGTCGTCATCTTCCACACGGCGACGGGCCGCTCCTGCTTGTGGATGGGACCCCGGAGAGTGAAGGGGTTTGCCACTGTCCTATAAGAGCGACGCGGCAATTCGGTTCCGAATTATTTGCCGACAATTCGAA
The DNA here is from genome assembly GCF_003997725.1 of Mesorhizobium sp. M4A.F.Ca.ET.050.02.1.1. Classification (NCBI taxonomy): domain Bacteria; kingdom Pseudomonadati; phylum Pseudomonadota; class Alphaproteobacteria; order Hyphomicrobiales; family Phyllobacteriaceae; genus Mesorhizobium; species Mesorhizobium sp. M4A.F.Ca.ET.050.02.1.1. The sequence goes on along the minus strand of NZ_RZSG01000110.1, from coordinate 4,887 downwards.
TATATTAGCATCCGCTTGACGAAGCCGCCGTCGACATCTCTTTGATGACCGCATCAAGCTGCGCGATATCCTCCAGCGCCGCTATTTCGAGCGGATCGGCGGTCTGCGCTGCGGTGCGTAGCTCTGGCACGCCATCAGGCCCCATTGGCGCGTGGCTCATCACAAGAGTGTCGCGATACTTCCTGAGCAGGAAGAGCGCTCTATCAATGGTTCGTTGGTCCATCGTGGGAATTTAGCATATGGATTGGCCGAGGCCAGCCGGGCTACTCTTCCCGGACATCCTCCACCGTGGCATGGCGTAGCTTCGGTTCGCCGCGCAAATACCTGACACGGGCAGTGATGCCGGGCTCAAGCCATTCCGCCTTTGAAATGGCTTTCGGCAGTCCTGGCGGTGGCGAACGCCCTTTGCGCACTCGTAGCCATAGACGCTCCCGCATCTCCATGGTGAGCGCGACCGTGGCCGAGCCGGCATATTTCCCGCCGCGTGCCATGATGCCCTGTGGCGCCTTGCCGGGCTCCCGCCTGATGCCCAGCAACTCGAATTCGCCAAGCTCCCAGCATTTTGTCTTCACCCAGGCATCGATCTTGCCGCTCTTGTAGGGACTTTCCCTTCGCTTCGAGACCATGCCTTCGAGGCCCATCTTCTCGACGGCTTCGAAGAAGGCAGTGCCACCGCCCTCGACGTGCTCGCTGTATTGAATGATCCCCTTCGCCGGCTTCACCAGATCCCAAAGCTTCGCCTTGCGCTCGATCGCGGGCAGTGGACGGAGATCCTGGCCGTCGAGGTGCAGGATATCGAACGCGACGAAAGCAAGCTGTTCGGCGTTCCACGTCATCCGCGAGTGCATCCTATGAAAGTTGGGCCGGCCGTCGGGCTCGGGCGCGATCATCTCGCCGTCGAGGATGAATGACTTCGCCGGAAGCTTCTCCGCCGCGGCGACGATCGGCCAATACCGCTTCGACCAGTCGTGGCCGTTTCTGGAGAAAGCGCGGGCGCCGGCCCAGTCGAGTATCACCTGTGTCCGGAAGCCGTCGAGCTTGATTTCATGGAGCCAGTCGTCGCTCACAGGCGGCGTCTCGACTTGCACTGGCTCCAACGGCTTGATGAATCTCAGCCGCTCGTCGGCGTTACGCATACGAACTCCAACGCAACATTCGAATTTGATTCAATATCGCATGGCCGTTTCAGTTCCGTTAGCGTTTGCTGAAGGCCCTCGGAACATTCCGGCACGGTTGCTGTTCTGTTTCAACTAGGAGGAACAGCCATGGCAGACGACAAGAGCAAGACCGATTTTCGAGACCGCGACCGGGTGTCGGGAGACGAGGAATATGAAGTTGGCTATCTTGCGAGCAAGTTCCAACTCACGATCCCAGAGGTCCGCGAATTGATTGCCAAACACGGCAATGACCGCGAAACGCTTGAGCGCGAGGCGAAGAAGCTGGGTGAGCAACAAAATTGACCAGGCTTTCCGGTCAAAAAGCGATAGCCCGGTCTGCTTAAATCGAGGTGACACAGGATTCTGCAGGCCGGGCCATGCACCGACATCGAGGAAGTGCCGGAGCCCCGTTAAAGTGCGCCTTGTCTTGGCAGGCCGCAAGGTATGCCTTTGGGGAAGGTGAACCCGCGCTCGTCTCACGTCCCAATTGGCGGGTTCAGTTTGGCCCGCAATGTTCCCATTGCTCAGGCCGTTGCTCATTCCATCAGGCTTGAACAGAACCTCCGCACCACCGAACTCGAGAGGGCCCGATTCAAGGCACCAAACCCCGATCGGTTCCGGAACATTTTAGCTAACTTGAATGTTTAAATAAATACCCGGCTCAAAGCGGTGGAGACGATGGCGCGAGGTCCGCGAGTTGGTGACGAGATCACTTTGACAGCCACCATCCTGAAGGTGATGGAGGATGGTGTTTCGAGCGTGAGCATCCCGACTTACAACTTTCCGCTTGCGATCGACACGCCGAAGAAGGCCAGGGCCGGTGAAAAAGCCCCAATCAGCGGCTTTGCGACGCGCGTCGATAGCGCCGACGGCAAGATAACCGTTCGGATTGACGGCGGTGGCCTGGTCACAGTCGACCTCGATTCCATCGCAGACTGCTCGCCGACTTCGCGCGTTGCCGTGAGGGAATAGGAGGAACGAGTGGGCAAATATCAGGCCAGCAGCGACCCAGTCTCCGACAACTGCCCCTACGACCTCGATTTGTTCATGGAAAAGCACGGCCTCTCCAGGCGCGCAGCGCAAGTGATCCTGCACTCAAATGGTCCATCGCGTATCCAATGCGATGCCGCAGCAGAAGCCTTTGTTCGCTTCAAGCAGTGGCGGGAGGATGCGAGAATGAAGCCGCCTTCGCAAAGGATTAAGTCGAGCATTGGAGCGCCGAGCCCTTTACCGCAAAGGCCAGCCGAGCAAAAAGCCCGCAGGCCTAAAGCCAGCGGACAAGGACATGGTCAAGCCCCATAGCCCGCCAAGGTCGAGCCGCAACTATGCTGGCACGGCAGGCAGGTATCCCGCGCTAACAAATGTTAGGCTGACCGATGGCCACAAAATGTCGAACCTGTGGAAAGTAACCGCTTGTTCACCATAAGCGGGCAAGGTGATTGAAGGCGTTCCAATCGCGCCTAACCTGACTGTGCGCCGAAGAGGCGCGCCCCCGCCCAAAAGCTGACGGTCGACGCTTTCACGTACCCCAACACCCCCAACAGTATGCGTCGGCCGCCAGCTTAGCGGCGCTCCCTTTTCCTTGAGCTAGTTTCGCATTATGTTCCGCGCCTATGTCGCGCACCACGGTCCTTCAGCTAATTGCAGCGGTGATCACCATCGCCGTCCTGGCCATGCTGCACCAAGGGCTGGACTGGTTTTTAAGCGGCATGTCGATCGATTTCATGGTTGGAGTTATGGTTGGTATGGCCTTGATCCTGTTGGTCTGGATCTACGAAGACCGGAAGGATCGGCGCTCAAGGGCGGCTGATCCCGGTCGGTCCGCTGAGCAGCAGCGCGCGCGCCACACGATCGATTTGTGATTGCTGCAGCCTAGATCCCTGACCTGCCCTCATTAGCGCATCGAGCACGGCGCTCTGTTGCGGGCCGCCTGTTAGGCTGCGCGCCATATCGGCAATTGCCTTGTCGTTCCCGCCATTGCGCAGAGCATCGATGATGCTCTCCACGGCTCGAGTACCTGCCGCACGGGCCGCGCCGCGCGCACCGCCGGCAATGAAGCCCTCGCGCACGCCGAAACCGCCGCTGCTGCTGCCGTCGATGGCATCCCGCGCCGCAATGCGGGCTGCCGTCTCGGAATTGCGCGTGACGATGTTCGACGTGTCGGCAAAGAGCTTTTCGCGGTCGAGCAGATCGATGATGGCCTTGGCCTTGTCCTGGCCGAACAGGGTCGACAGGCGCGCCCGGTTCCAGTCCCCTTCCCCCTTGATCAGGCGCTGAAGCGCGACGCGGTCGTTTGCGTTGGTGCCTACAATGCGCTCGATCTCGGCGCGGGCGCCCTCACGGAGACGAAGCGGAACCGCCGACGGGCCGACCTGCAAGCCCTGCGGCAGCGCGCCCTGCCTGACTTCCTCGGCGAGCTCGTCGGGCCGCGGTGCTTCTCGACCGCTGGACAGCACTGTCTGGCCTCGCTGGACGGCGTCCTTCTGGCGAGCCAGTTCGGCATACTTCGCATCGACCTCCTTGATGCCGGGAACCGTGGCACGAAGCTCATCGTCGATCGCTTGACGCGCGGTCTGCAGGGCGTTCAGCGCGTTGCTGCCCTGCGTGGTTTCCAGCAGATCATCGACCGCGTGCCGAGCGTTCAGCAGCGTCCCGGCGTCGCTGATCAGGCCCGGCTCGGGCGGCGCCTGGCCGCTGGCGCGAGCGCGGGCGATTTCGTCGGGCGTCGGAGCATAGTTGAGCATGTTCCGAACGCGCTGAACGCCCTTCTGGGCCTCGCCGCGCAGCGTCTGGGCCTCGGCGTCGAGATAGCGGGCGATTGGTGCAGAATCGACAGGTGAGGCTTCACGCAAGGCTTCCCGATACTCGGGCTGTCGATTTGCCTGGTTGCGGGTCGCGCGGTCGATGATGCGCGACGGCGTAGGAGCCTCGCCAAGCGTCTCGTTGAGACTGGACCGGATGCGCCAGTTGGCGTTGGCATCGCGAGCACCAATCGCACCGCGCACGATTGCCTTGCCTTCCCCAGGTGTTGCAGCAATAGCGCCGGCCGTATGACGCAGGTTTGGGCCAAGGTCCATCAACATGCCATTGTCGCCAAGTTGCGACAGCGCGCCCGGTTCGACGGCGTCCTGCCGGACAGCGCTGGCGAGAACCTTTGCGGCGCTCTTGTCCAAGCCAAGAGCTTTGGCAATGGCCCCAAGCTGGATCTTGTCGGCAACTGCCTTGACGCCTTTGCCGATCAACGGGGCAACGATGGGCGCGGCTAGGCCGAGGCCGCCCCCGATCAGTCCGCCTTTGATGGTTTCCCTTCCATTCCCGCCCGACCTTACTGCCGCGTCAGCACCGTTGATCACGGCGCCCGATCCAATGCTGGCGGCATAGGTCAGAGGCTTTGAAGCCAGGCCAATGCCGAACATTTCAGGCGCGGCCGCCATCGCTGGCAAAGTGCCAGCTACCGCGCCCGTCACATTGCCGACGGTCCGAGCGATCGGGTGCGCAGCGCGGCTTTCCTGTTGGATATCGGTCATCTCCCGGTTGACCTTGGAAGCAGGCTCCCCGGTCAGCAGCGAGCCGATGCCCGCCGCCGTGGCAGTCAGGCCCTTGTCGACATAGGGACCGGCAATCGGAATGCCTTCGCCGATCGCATTGAGGAACGTCCCGGAGGCACCCATGGCGCGGGGAGAGGCAATACCGGGCGCGTCGTGACCGCTCCCCGGTTCCGGGCCGCCAG
>NZ_RZSG01001109.1:0-1493 GCF_003997725.1 Mesorhizobium sp. M4A.F.Ca.ET.050.02.1.1 | reverse complement strand
GCGAGGCCAGGATGTCGGACGCGCCGACGCCGCAATTGGCCCCGACGCCGAGCGGATCTTGCGACAGCCCGTCGACGACACCGTGGATGTCCTTCGGCAGCAAGCCCATCATGGTGCGGCCGGCGGTGTCGAAAGAGCCGGTATAGGTGTAGGGCAGGCCGACGCGGATGGCGGCCTCGGCCGCGGCGCGGATTTCGTCCGGTGCCGACATGGTCTCGATCCAGGCGACTTCGGCGCCGCCCGCCTTGAGGCCTTCGATCTGCTCGGCGAAGGCGTCTACCGCCTCGTCATAGGTCATGGCGCCGAGCGGCACCAGCAATTCGCCGGTCGGTCCGACAGAGCCTGCGACGATCACCTTGCGGTTAGCCTTGTCGGCGACCGCGCGCGCGATTTCGGCGGCGCGCTTGTTCAACGCATGTACGCGATCCTGGGCATGATGCAGCTTCAGCCGGTGGCGGGTGCCGCCGAAGGAGTTGGTCAGGATGATGTCGGCGCCAGCATCGACGAAGTTCTGGTGCAGGCTGGTGATGGTGTCGGGCGCGGTCTCGTTCAGCAACTCCGGCGCTTCGCCGGCTTCCAGGCCCATGGCGAACAGATTGGTGCCGGTGGCGCCATCGGCGAGCAGCACGCCCTTTTCGGCAAGCAATGCCTCGATCGGGTTGGTCATGATGACATACGCCTTCCGGGAGTTCCAAGCAGGTTTCGCTTCGCTCCGCCTGCTTGTTGTTCTATTGCTTCAGGTTCTGCTCGCAAAACCGCGAGGGCACTTTTGCGGAATCTGCTATCGAGATAAGGATATAAAGAACTCTTTATATGACGTCAATCTCAAAGCCGGCGGTCAGCCGTCAAAATTGGACCTCAGCCAGCCTTTGCGCGAAGCTCGCCGCCTCATGCGCATTGATGTCGGCGGCGCGGATCAGATTGTCGAAATGGCTGGTCAAGGTGCGGATCGGCTGCGTGGCATTCAGCACCAGATACATGTCGCCGACATAGATGGCGGCTCGGTAGGGCCCGAAGATGGTGTAGGGGATCGAGTAGCGCATGCGCCCGTCATAGAGGTACAGGCGGAAGGTCGGATAGAGATCATCGAGCAGTGTCGCCATGTGTAGAAGCTGCTGGCGGCGCTCGGCCTCGGGAAAGCGGTCCCAGACGCCTAGCCCGCGCGCGAAGATCTCGAGCGTGTGGCGCGGCATGCAGACCTCCATGTCGGTCTCCGGGCGCCTGGTATAGTCGATGCGGTATTGCGTCTCGCCCGCCTGCGCCTCGCGGCTCTTGTTGGTGATGTTCGCCTCGTAGTCGACCAGCGCCTCGGTGCGCAGCAAGTCGGGAATGCCGGCCGGTACGTAGCGGATTTTCGTTCCCGCCGCCTCGGAGTGCCATTTGGCGAGCAGCGTGCGGTCGAAGCCGTCGGGGGCCTCCTCGATCTCCAGGCTCTCGCGGATTTCGCCGGTGACGCCTTCGTCATGGCTCAGGCCTAGCAGCCAGTCGAGTGA
>NZ_RZSG01001108.1:0-1494 GCF_003997725.1 Mesorhizobium sp. M4A.F.Ca.ET.050.02.1.1 | reverse complement strand
CGCCGGAGCGGCTGGTCATCATCAACGAGAGCCACCTTCACGCGGGCCATCATCATTCCGGCTCCGACCATCACGGCGCCTTCGACGGCACCGGCGAGACGCATTTCCGCGTTCGCATCGTCTCGCCTTCCTTTGCCGGCATGAGCCGCATCGAGCGCCACCGCGCCGTCAACGAATTGCTGGCCGACGAACTGAAGGCCGGTGTGCATGCGCTGGCGATCGAACCCGCCGCGCCGGGCGAGCAGACCCCCTGGTAAGGCTTGGCGGGTTACCGAGCTGCTCAGATCAGCGCTTCGATGAGGAACGGCCCCGTGCGAGAAAGAGCGCTGTCCAGCAAGGCATCGAACCGCTCGCATGTGTCGGCGCGCGCCGCTTCCACGCCCATGCCATTCGCCAGCGAAACCCAATCCAGCGCCGGCTGGTCGAGATCGAGCATCCGCCTTGCGTTCTCGCCGATGGCATTGACCCCTACATTGCGCATCTCGCCATGCAGGATCGCATAGGTCCGGTTGGAAAAGATGATGGTGACGACATCGAGCCTTTCCCGGGCCTGGGTCCACAACCCCTGCACCGTGTACATGCCGCTGCCATCCGCTTCCAGATTGATGACCTTGCGGCCGGGACAGGCGATCGCCGCTCCGGTCGCCATCGGAATACCCCCGCCGATCGATCCGCCTGCGCCCATCATGTAGTCGTGCGGCGCGGCAAAGGCCGACAGGGCGAAATAGCGCCGTGCCGAGGTGACAGCCTCGTCGCAGACGATGGCATTCTCGGGCAGTTTCCGCGCCACGGAAAGCGCGATCGCATCGTCGGTCAGCCTGCCGCGTGGTGTCGGCTCATCGGGAAAGGCCGTCGCGACCGCGAGCGGCTGCGGCGATTTGATGCCGAGTTCGTCGCGAAGCGCCGCCAGCACCGCCTTCAGGTCCTCGCCATGCGCTGCGAGTGTCAGCACCTCACAGCCATCTCGCACCAGCCGTCCCGGCTTGCCGGGATAGGCGAAGAAGGCCACCGGCTCCTTCGCCCCGACAAGGATCAAGACATCGATGTCCGCCAGTAGCGTTCGCGCGGCGTCGATCGGATAGGGAATGCGGCTCGGCGCCACGCGACCACGGCCGCGCTGCATCCGGGCGACCAGGACCTCGCTGAACAGGCGAACCTCCATGGCCGCGGCGATCTGGCCGGCGATTTCGAGCGCCTCCTCGCGGGCCGCCAGCCCGCGTACGATCATGCCGACCCGTCCTGGCGCACCGCCAATGGCCTCGGCAATTTTGCGCACGGTACCCATGTCGACCGCAGGTGCCGGTGCCAGTTCGACTTTGGCCGACACCACTGGGCCGGCGCCGCCCCACGCGGCGTCGGCCGGCAGGATCAGGGTCGTGATATCGGGCGGCGTCAGCGAGGCGCGCAACGCCGCCTGCGCCGCGGGTTCGACATCGTCCGGACCGTCGATGCGGCGAACCCAGCGCGACATCGGCGCCGCCAGGCTCTCGATGT
>NZ_RZSG01001107.1:0-1495 GCF_003997725.1 Mesorhizobium sp. M4A.F.Ca.ET.050.02.1.1 | reverse complement strand
AGCCGGTGGCGAGGATGATGGTGTCGGCGGCGAACAGCTCGTCGAGCACCGCGTCGGAGACGCCGACGACTTCGGCCTGGCGCTGGCTGCGCGCCTCGGCGGGCGTGTTGATGCCGGTCGAATAGTCGGGATCGATATGCGGCAGCGGATTGGCGACGAGATCGCGCACGACAAGCGTGTTCGACGGATCGGCGGCAAGCAGCTTGTTGGCAAGCTCGGTGGCGATGCGGGTCGAGTGCGAGGCGGCGCCGCGCGGGCTCGAGGTGACAAGAAGAATGGACATTGCGGGGCTCTCCAGTGGGATTGAACTGTCCCGCTGAATATGGGTCGCTCGACTCATTCGAAAAACTGGTATATTTTCTATACGATCCATCCACAAAATAGATATAACGATGCAGCCCAATCCGACGCTCGACCAGTTGCAGATCCTGGTGGCGGTTGCCGACACCGGCAGTTTCTCGGCCGCCGGCCGCAAGCTGAACCGGGCGCAATCCGTCATCAGCTATGGTATCGCCAACCTGGAGGCGCAGCTTGGGCTGAAACTGTTCGAGCGCGAGGGGACGCGCGAACCGCAACTGACCGATGTCGGACGGGCGATGCTCGAAGATGCGCGGCGCATGATCGGCGTGCTGCAGCGGATGCGCTCGCGGGTCGACGGCCATCATCAGGGACTGGAGGCCGAAGTTGCGCTGTCGGTCGATGCGGCGCTGCCGTCGCCGGTGCTGGTGCGGGTGCTGAAGGCGTTCGAGGCGCAGTTTCCGACCGTGATGCTGCGCCTGCATATCGGCACGCTTGGCGTCATTCCCGATCATGTGCTCAGCGGGCAGGCCGACCTCGGTATCGGCGGCATGCTGGGCGAGGTCGACGTCCACCTCGTGCGCATCGGCTTCATGTCGATCGTGCTGGCCGCCGCGCCCAGCCATCCACTGGCGCTGCTGCCGAAGCCTGTGACGCTCGAGGATGCGCGCGAACATACGCAGCTCGTCGTCACCGACCAGTCCGAGCGCACCAAGGGACGCGATTTCGGCGTCTTCGCCTACCGCACATGGCGGCTGACCGACATGCGCACCAAGCATATGCTGATGCGGGAGGGGCTTGGCTGGGGAGGCCTGCCGCGCTGGCTGATCGCCGACGATCTGGCAAGCGGCAGGCTGGTGGAGCTCGACCTCGAGGTCTTCAGGGAGGCGCGTTCGCCGCTTTTTGCCATGCATCGCAATGACAGCAGCCCGAAGCCGGCTGCGGCCTGGCTGATCGACCGGTTCAAACGAGGGCTCGGCTGCTTCAACGAGATGGAGCCGGGCGTGTGGACCGAGGAGGAGCCGGAGACAGACCGTCGATCAGCGCCATGAGCACGGCGCGGTAGTCGCCGCTCGATGCTCCCGCTTCGACGGCAAGCGCGGCGCGGTCGAAGGCAGCGGCGAGCAATGCGGTCAGCGGCTCGATTGGCAGTCTTGCCATGGACTGCTCGCGCATCGCCGCGACGAAGCCTTCGCGC
>NZ_RZSG01001106.1:0-1497 GCF_003997725.1 Mesorhizobium sp. M4A.F.Ca.ET.050.02.1.1 | reverse complement strand
ACCGTCGAATGGTCGTCACCGCCGAACTCGTCGGCAATGTCGGATGGATCAGCCGTTTTGTGGCGACGGGGCTCCTGATGCTCTGGATTTCCGGCATCGGTTTTCTTCTGGTCTATCAGGTGGCGGAACCGCAAAAGCTGATGAACCCGAAAATCTGGGCCAAAGTGACCATCGTCGCCATCCTGTCGATCAATGGCTTAGCCATTCATCGGCTTGTGCTGCCATTCCTGCGCCAGCGGATCGGCCATCCGCTTCTGTCCGGGGTCAAGGGCCGCACCAAGGCGGCGTTGATCGGCTGCGGCGTCATTTCCGCCGTATCCTGGACCGTCCCTGTCGTGCTTGGCGCCGCGCCGCAGTTAAATTTCGTCGTGCCCTGCGCGGTCATTCTGGCCAGCTACGCCCTGGTGGTGGTGCAGGCCTTCCTGATCGCGACATTCGTTCTGCGGGACACAGCCGGAAGCGAGGCATCTCCGTCAGATCTGTCCGACAGCATCGAAGAACAACCCATGCTCCATGCGGCGCCGGCGGCCTGAGCCAGGGAATTTCCTGTGGCGGCGCCAAGTGCATGAAGATGTGGGGAACAAGCTTGAAGTATCAGCACAAACGGTTGCGAGGAGACGGGCTGGGACGTCACCACCTCGGAACGGCACGCGGCGGCCGAGCAAACCGACCCCTCTGTCAACCCGTCGTCTTGTGCGCCCTCAAACGGCCGTGCCTCGTGATGGGAACTGAGAAAGCCAACGGATAAGCAAGGAGCCACGGTCCGCGCCGCAAGGGCACGAACACCAGCCAGTTCTGGCGAGATACGGCGCCTACCGACGTAAGGCGTAAACGTTGTCCATCGCCTCGCCGCCGATCGGCATGGCCATGTCGTCGTCGAGCAGACGGGTGATGCGGGCGAAGCCGGTAAAGGCCTTTCTCGCTTCCTCGGCCGACATATTGCCGGCCATGGCGGCGGAACAGCAATTCAGGGCGCATTGATAAACCGGTCCGCGCCGCCCCGTCGGCCATTTCCGCAGGAACACCATCGCCTCGGCGACACTGTCCACTTCTTCCACAGGCTGACCTTGCCCAGGCAGAATCCGCACGGGCGTAAAGAAATGCAAGCGATCCATCGTTTTCCTCCCGGCCGATCGCGGTGCACAGAACCACATTAAACACCCGGCGGACCATTTGGTTCCACAAAAATCAAATGAGCGCGCAAAAAAATGATGCCTCGAAGCAACGCGGCCGATCCCATTGCTACGATCGAACGCCGGCAAAGGAGGGTTGAAAGCCGATCGCCGACTCGCGCGACAAAAAGGAGGAATCCGCAATACCGGCCTGCGATAAGCACGATTCTCATTGAATATCTTTAAGGCCAAAGCCGGCAAATGGGTTGCTTGCCGGTTCCCTTGCGTCAGGCATAACCTGCGCAACCAACGCGTGGAGGCGCGTCGCACAAGGGGAGGACATCGCAATGACCATACAAGGCGCATCGCCTGACCTGTATAATGA
>NZ_RZSG01001105.1:0-1502 GCF_003997725.1 Mesorhizobium sp. M4A.F.Ca.ET.050.02.1.1 | reverse complement strand
GAATAAAATGGCCCCCGACCGGCAACAACGGGTTAAGCGACGCTAAAGGGGCTAGGGGAAACACAGCACGGCGGCCAGTACCGCCGCAGCCATCACCTTTTGAGCCACAGCCCGCCCGTGACTGGCCACACATTGTGCTGGCCATCGCTGGGCGTCGGCATCGAGGCCTTCGGGTGCGCTGACACAATCGACATGTGCCGGAATCTGCGTGCCGGGCGTGCAACATTTTCAGTCAAGAAGCGGCTGGTCTTTCAATGGGGTCGACAGGCGTTGGGGGCGTCTGTCGTTAAACACAAGGGGTGAGAAATGGCTACTCAGGTCACCGGTGCCGGCGGCACCACGACGTCGTTTTCCAATACACCGCAGGCGAAAGATGACGCTTTAGGCTACTCCGGTGATACGGTCGTCATCGCTTCCGCGTCTCAATCCACAGTCTTGGGAGGTTAACATGGGCGCGAGCGGCAGCAGCTACGTCGGCGTAGTGACTGATGGGGATGACAAGCTTATCGGCGGGAGCGGGACCGATATCATCATCGCTGGTGACGGCAATGACTATGTTAATGGCGGGTCTGGCGCCGACACCCTGGACGGCGGAAGCGGCATCGACACTCTTCTGGGTGGGTCGGGTGCTGATACTCTGATTTTCGTGTCATATGAGAACCAGTACCGCTTAGGCGGCTCCTATGACGGCTCTGCACTGACCGGCGGCTCCATATACAACGATGGCGTGCAAACCGGGCTAACGTCGTTCACCGGATATGACAATTATGACGGTGGCAACGGAACCGTAAAAGGCGGCACGGCCGAGATCGACACGCTCAAGATTGTCGTCAGCGTCCAACAGTCGAACGATGCCGCATTCATGGCTGCGCTGAACGCTGAGGTCGCTTATTTCAAGAATATCTGGCTTCCGGCCCACGTGAACAAGAGCACGGGCCAGGCGGACCAGTCCGTATATGAATTCAAGACGATTAACCTCAAGATCTCGGCGATCGAGAAAATTGCCCCGATCACGGTCGACCTGAGCACCAATCATGCCCCTGTGAACACCGTGCCCGCTGGCACGCAGCTTGCGAGCGAGGACGTATCGCAGCCGATCACGGGAGTGTCGGTATTCGATCCGGACGGCGGCATCCTGACCACCAGCGTCTCGGTCTTGAACGGCACGTTGACGGTCGTCCCGGTCGGCGCCGCGACAGTCGGGGGGAACGGCGGGGCCACGGTGACCATCACAGGTACGGCCGCTGAGATCAATGCCGTATTGAGCAGCATCACCTATACCGGAAATCAGGATTACAATGGGCCGGACCAGCTCAACATCACCACCACCGACGCGTTGGGCGCCAGCGACGCCGATGTGGCAGCTATCAGTGTAACCCCGGTCAACGACGCGCCGACGACCAGCCCGGTGACGCTGGCGGCGATCGCCGAGGATTCGGGGGCGCGGACCATCACCCAGGCCGAACTGCTGGCCAATGCCGGCGACATCGAGGGCGACGCCC
>NZ_RZSG01001104.1:0-1504 GCF_003997725.1 Mesorhizobium sp. M4A.F.Ca.ET.050.02.1.1 | reverse complement strand
TCGGAATCGTGGGCATCCTCATCACGGCTGTCGTTGGCATTGCATGGCATCACATCGTCGCCGCCCGAACGCGCACCATCTTCGACATTTTCGGCCTCGGCGTGTCGGTCGCTCTCGCCGGGCTGATCACGCTTCTGGTCATCCCACCCCAGGTCGTCGCCGGCATGGTGCAGCTGAGCACGTTCCCGTCCCTCGTTTTCCGCTTCCTCAGCACCATCATCATCAGCGTGCTGCTCGACCGCCAGGAGCGACGGCGCGAACTCGCAATGTCCAACATGATCTACCGGGCCATGGTTCGCGAGCTGCCGGATTGCCTCAACATAAAGGATGTCGACGGCCGCTTCATCGCGGCCAATCCGGCGACCGCCGAAATGGTGAGAGCCACTTCGGTCGAGAACCTTATCGGCAAGACGGATTTCGATTTCTATCCGAAGGATGTGGCTGAGCGCTTCCGGCAGGACGAGATGGGCGCGCTGGAGGCCGGGCAGACGCTGCGCATCGACCAGCCGGCGGTTTTCCCGGACGGCAGGCAGGGCTGGCTCTACACGCTGAAGGCGCCGTTCCGCGACGAGGCCGGCAAGATCACCGGCGTCATCACCTACAATCGCGACATCACGGAGCAGAAACGAAATGCCCAGCTCAAGAACGATTTCATCTCGACGGTCAGCCATGAATTGCGCACCCCGCTGACATCAATCCGCGGTTCGCTTGGCCTGATCGCGGCCGGAGTGGCGGGCGAACTGCCGCCAAAGGCCGCCAACCTCATCAACATCGCCCACAACAACAGCGAGAGGCTGGTTCTTCTCATCAACGACATCCTCGACATGGAGAAGATCGAATCGGGCGTGATCGCCTTCAAGATCAGGCAGATGCCTGTTCGCCCCCTGCTGGAGCAGGCCATTGCCGCCAGTTCCAACTATAGGGCCGATGGCCGAATCCGCATCGTCCTGGTCGACGATGCCCCGCGCGCCGAGGCCAACATCGATGAGGATCGCCTGCATCAGGTGATGGCCAATCTCCTGTCGAATGCAATCAAGTTCTCCGACGCCGACGGCACCGTGACGGTGAAACTGGAGCGCCGCGATCGTGACATGCTGCGCATCTCGGTGATCGATCAGGGCGCTGGCATTCCCGAGGCATTCCGCAGCCGCATATTCGGCAAGTTCGAGCAGGCGGACGCGTCGAGCACCCGCAAGCAGGGCGGTACCGGTCTCGGCTTGAGCATCGTCAAGACCATCGTGGAAAAGCTGGGCGGCGCCGTTTCCTTCGAAACCGAGGAAGGCAAGGGAACCTCGTTCCACGTCGACCTTGCCGAAGCGCAAAGGCAGGCCGAGAAGCCGGTTGCGACGGAGCGTCGATCGCGGCCGCGCGATGGCCGCCTGCGTGTTCTCATTTGCGAGGACGAGACCGATGTCGCGGCGGTGATCGCGGCACTCCTCGATGCGGAAGGCTTTTCCAGCGACGTCGCCCCCGACATCGACACCGCCATGGCGCTCCTGCGCAC
>NZ_RZSG01001103.1:0-1504 GCF_003997725.1 Mesorhizobium sp. M4A.F.Ca.ET.050.02.1.1 | reverse complement strand
TTGTTGACCTGGTTCGGATAGTCCGAACGCCCCGTGGCCATGATGGCGTCGGTGCGGATCTCGGCCACTTCCTCGGGCGTAATCTCGGGATCGGGATTGGCCATGGCGAAGATGATCGGGTTCCTGGCCATCGACTGCACCATCTTGGTCGTCAGCGCGCCCTTGGCGGAAAGGCCGAGGAAGACGTCGGCGCCATCGAGAGCCTCGGCCAGCGAGCGCGCCTCGGTCTTGACGGCATGCGCCGATTTCCACTGGTTCATGCCTTCGGTGCGGCCCTGGAAGACGACGCCCTTGGTGTCGCACAGGATGATGTTTTCCGGCGAGAAACCCATCGCCTTCATCAGCTCGATACAAGCGATGCCGGCGGCACCGGCGCCGTTGCAGACCATCCTGGTGGTCTTCATGTCGCGGCCGGTGATCTCGAGCGCATTGATCAGGCCGGCGGCGGAGATGATGGCGGTGCCGTGCTGGTCGTCGTGGAAGACGGGTATGTCCATCAATTCGCGCAGCCGCTGCTCGATGATGAAGCATTCCGGTGCCTTGATGTCTTCCAGATTGATGCCGCCGAAGGAGGGACCGAGGAAGCGCACGCAGTTGATGAACTCGTCGGCATCCTCTGTGTCGACCTCGAGGTCGATGGAATCGACATCGGCGAACCGCTTGAACAGCACCGACTTGCCTTCCATCACCGGCTTGGAGGCAAGCGCGCCGAGGTTGCCGAGGCCGAGGATGGCGGTGCCGTTGGAGATGACGGCGACCATGTTGCCGCGCGTCGTGTAGTCGAAGGCGCGGCTCGGATCCTCGGCGATGGCGCGAACGGGAACGGCGACGCCCGGCGAATAGGCGAGGCTGAGATCGCGCTGCGTCGCCATCGGCTTGGTGGCGACGATCTCCAGCTTGCCCGGCCGTCCCATGGCGTGGAATTCGAGCGCCTCCTGCGCGCTGACAGAGGGACCGCTGCTTTCGGTTTTCCTGGCCATGGTCCTCTTGATTCCCTCACCAGTGCGGCACCCTTGAGCTGGACGCCATATTTTTTGTGAGCTTCCGGCTTAAGGCCACACGCCGTCGCTGTAAACCGCCAAGCGACGTGCAAACGCTGTTCCTGGGCCGGGCGCGATGCCGCCGTTCAGATCCCGCCCGACGAGGCGATAGCGGCAATCTCGCGCACATGCTCGCGCACAGGGGCCCATCGCGTCAGCCCCGCGGTGCCGGCGAACGGCCACTCGGCGAACGGCGGATCGCCGCTTCCCATGCGCCGC
Source organism: Mesorhizobium sp. M4A.F.Ca.ET.050.02.1.1 (assembly GCF_003997725.1). NCBI lineage: Bacteria > Pseudomonadati > Pseudomonadota > Alphaproteobacteria > Hyphomicrobiales > Phyllobacteriaceae > Mesorhizobium > Mesorhizobium sp. M4A.F.Ca.ET.050.02.1.1. The sequence continues at coordinate 245 of NZ_RZSG01001103.1, read as the reverse complement.
TTGAGCGCCGAGAGATAGGCCATCAGGTGCAGACGTTCGGCCCGCACCGTCTCCAGCGTGCGGCCGCGAATCTCCTCGCGCGGAATGGCGCGGTCGCGCAAGGTCTCGACGGCACGCCGGATGGCGGTCGGCTCGGGCTCGGCGATGATGCAGTAGTCCGGGTGGAAATACACGTCGCGGCCGCCGATGCTCGGCGTCGAGACGATCGGCAAGCCGGCCAGCAAGTACTCCATACTGGAGTACAT
>NZ_RZSG01001102.1:0-1505 GCF_003997725.1 Mesorhizobium sp. M4A.F.Ca.ET.050.02.1.1 | reverse complement strand
GGCCCGAAATCCCCGGGTTTCGCGTGGGCGGCTGCGGCCGCCCATTTTCGTTTGGCAAGCGGTGGACGCCGTTCGTCAGTCTCTCTACATCGGGGAAGACACAGCGAAAGGACAATCATGGGTCAGCTCAATGCCGGCATCGTGCCGGTCACGCCCTTCCAGCAGAACTGCACGATTCTCTTCGACATGGACGACAGACAAGGTGTGGTCGTCGATCCCGGCGGCGACATCGACAAGGTGCTGTCGGTGCTGAAGGACAATGACATCAGGGCCGGCGCGATCTGGATCACGCATGGCCATATCGACCATGCCGGCGGCGCGATGGAGTTGAAGGAGGCGCTCGGCGTCGACATCATCGGCCCGCACGAGGCCGACCGGCCGCTGCTCGCCAACCTCGAGAACCAGGCCAAGCGCTTCGGCGTCACCGACGCGGTGCGCAACTGCGTGCCCGACCGGTTTCTCACCGAAGGCGAGACCGTGTCGTTCGGAAACCACGTGTTCGAGGTCCTGCATTGCCCCGGGCACGCGCCGGGCCATGTCGTCTACTATAATCGCGCGGCGAAGTTCGCCCATGTCGGCGACGTGCTGTTTCGCGGCTCGGTCGGGCGCACCGACCTGCCCGGCGGTGACCACGCCGCGCTGATCGCCTCGATCAAGGAAAAGCTCTTGCCGCTCGGCGACGACATTGGCTTCATCTGCGGCCACGGCCCCGGAGGCCGCTTCGGCGAGGAGCGCCGCACCAATCCGTTCCTGACCTAGGGTGTGTCGATATTCAGGTGAGGCCGGCCTGCGAGCGGTGGGTTCCTGCGCTTCCGGTGCTCACGTACTTTGAGTACGCTCCGCTCCGGTTCTCGGAACCCATCGCTCTCGGCTCGGCCTGACCTGAATCTCAACACACCCTGGGTGAGCGCCTAAAGGAGCCCCAAACAAAAAGCGCTGGCCTTGCGGTCAGCGCTTTCTTGTTAGGGGCAGGGAAGCCTCAGTTGGCGACGCAGAAGTGCTGCTCGCCATCATTGCCGGTGAAGGTACCGGTGCGGGAATTGAAGGTGCGATAGCGGTCCGAGCAATATTCGTACCAGGCACGGGTCCACGGTTCCGCATAGCGGTCGGCATAGACGACGCGCGGCTGCGCATAATAGCGGCGAACCGGAGCCGGCTGCACATAGCGGTAGTCATAGTCGTCGTAGCCCGGCTCGTAATAGCTGTTGTAGCGAGGCTGCGGGTTGCTCAACGCGCCGGCGATCAGGGCGCCGGCAGCAAGGCCGACGACGCCGGCGGCGAGGGCGTCGTTGTGGTTGTGATGGTGACGGCGCCAGCGCCAGTCATCGGCATTGGCCGCCGGCAAGGTGGCCAATATGGTCGCGGCGATGCCCGTGGACAGAATGGCGGTCTTGAGAATTCGGTTCATTTCGGTCTCCTTCGCGCCGGCCCGTGTATTTTCGGGGGGATGCGGACCGGCTTTAGCAAAGGTTAATAAGAGACCGTGGCTGAACGGAGGCTGAACG
>NZ_RZSG01001101.1:0-1507 GCF_003997725.1 Mesorhizobium sp. M4A.F.Ca.ET.050.02.1.1 | reverse complement strand
CTCGTCGAGGGCGCCTTGTTCCAGGTCGCGCCCGCTGATCGGCCCGATCGGGCGCGGCGCGAAAAAGATCATCTGCCGCAGGTCCGCCAGCAGGCCTTCCTGGCCGTTCTGGAGATCGAGCAGGGCGTTGATGCGACGCAAGGCCGCGTCGCGCGGCGTTGCACCGGATCGCAGCGCCGGGTGCAGGGTCTCCCAGTGGGCGTCGAACGTCTGCGCAACCAGGCTCAGACCGTCGGCCAGTCCGGCCAGCCGGTTTTCATTGGCCAGGGCGCGCGTGACGATGACCAGAAGGCGCAGATCCCGGCCGCGCGGACGCAACTCCTCGGCCTTGGCAAGCACGGCGGGCCAGTCGATCGGAATGATCGCTTCCGCGGACGGCTTGTTGCGGTCGTCATACTCGACTTTGGTCTGCTGTTCGGTCAGGCGCTCCAGCTCATGGAAGGCCGGGTCGTTGCGCAAATCCTCACCTGACGGATTCTCACCGTCGAGAGGATTCAGCCAGAGTGCGAGATCAATCACACCAACCCCCAGGAGCGGCCTTGAGACCTTGCGTGACGCAAGGTTATCACAGTGCGTCACTTTATCACAATTCAAGGACTGCTCAAAAACTAACGGAAGCTAAACGCGACCGTTCTGTCGCCGAAACCCATGGCGTCATTGTCCGGCGCTGTATGTGAAATGCATCGCATAGGCGAGGGCAATTTCGTGTTTGTTTGCCTGGGGATGCGGGGCTTTCCCTGAAACGGAAGATGCTAGGCGAATCGGGCATCGAGGCGCATCATCCATCACATGCTTTGTCAACCTGCCGCTTCTATGGCAGGGTATCGGCTGGCTGATTTCGGGAGCAGGTTCGATGGAACAGCGCCGGTCATCGCAGAGCTTCAAGCGCAAGGAACTGGTCGCCAAGCTCAATGCCACGGGGGTGCGCGCCTTCAAGGCCGCGGCCGACACGGCCAAGCTGCGCGGCAATCCCTATGTCGAACTCGTCCATTTCATTCAGCAACTGGTGCTGTCGGAGCGCTCGGATGTGCAGATGATCGTCGCCGATGCCGGGCTGGATGCCAGCCGGCTGACGGCGGACATGACCCGTGCCATCGACAAGCTGCCCTACGGCGCCACCTCGGTGGAGGAATTCTCCGACCACATCTTCCACGCCATCCAGGAAGGCTGGAACCTCGCGACGCTGGAGTTCGGCGTCGAGGAGGTGCGCAGCTCGCATATCCTGCTTGCCTGCCTGAAGACGCCGGTGCTGGAGGGCCTGGTTTCGAAGATCAGCGCCGAGTTCGACCGGATCGATGCGGACGGCGTCATTTCCCGCTTCGCCGATGTCATGGAAGGTTCGCTGGAGGCCGGCGCTGCCCCGGCCGCCACGGAGACGCCGATGAAACACGGCCCCGGCGGGGATTCGGCGCTGGCGAAATATGCCACCGACCTGACGCAGCGCGCCCACGACGGCAAGATCGATCCGGTCGTCGGCCGCGATCCCGAAATCCGGCAGATCGTCGAC
>NZ_RZSG01001100.1:0-1511 GCF_003997725.1 Mesorhizobium sp. M4A.F.Ca.ET.050.02.1.1 | reverse complement strand
GCTTGAACTTGTCCGCGCGGCGGACCATATCAAGACAATCGGGAAAAATGCCATCCGGGTTTTTCCAGTTTATGTCGCTCTCTAGAGGACACTGTAACATGAGCCGAATGACGCCCTTTTCGAGCCCGCTTCTCCTGGGCTTCGACACCATGGAAAAGACGCTCGAGCGCCTGGCGAAGTCCGGTGACAGCTATCCTCCTTACAACATCGAGCGCCTCAGCGGTGCCGACGGCATGGCCGAAAGGCTGCGCATCACGCTCGCCGTCGCCGGCTTCGCCGAAAGCGACCTCGATGTCACGACGGAGGAGAACCAGTTGATCGTGCGCGGCCGTCAGACCGACGACACCGAGCGCGAATTCCTTCACCGCGGCATCGCCGCGCGCCAGTTCCAGCGCTGCTTCGTGCTGGCCGATGGCATGCGGGTGATCGCGGCGGAGCTGAAGAACGGCCTGCTGTCGATTGATCTCGACCGGCCGGAGGTCGAGCGGCTGGTACGGAAAATAAACATATCGGTGAAAGACTGATCTTTACCGATGGCTCTCATGCGGGGCGGCCTTGGACGGCGTCCTCGCGCCAAGGAGGCTTGAAATGACCAGAACCGACGAAACCTTGACCATGACCAGTGGCGAATTCGCCCATCTCGGCGAAGGCTCGGTCGCCTATCTCAGGAAAGTCTCGAGCGACGATCTGCGCGGCCGCTTCCCCGGCCTCGGAGAAATCGCGCCCGGCCTGGAACTGTGGGCGCTGTTTGCCGCCAATGGCCAGCCGATCCTGCTTTCGGACGCCCGCGACCGGGCGCTGGCGGGCGCGCTGGAGAACGACCTGACCACTGTCGCCATTCACTGAGCGACCGCTGGCCGTCCGAAATGGCAAGGGCCGCCCAAGGCGGCCCTCTGAAACCTTCAATCCGAAAACTTCAGGCCGCGTGCGAGGCCTGCGTGTCCGACAGCAGTGCGTGGATCGCCACCGCGTCGCGCGTGCCCCTGATCTTGGCCACGGTGTCGGCGTCGCGCAGCACGCGCGCGATGCGCGACAGCGCCTTGAGGTGGTCTGCACCCGCCCCCTCGGGCGCCAGCAGCAGAAACACCAGATCAACCGGCTGGTCATCCAGCGCCTCGAAATCGACCGGCGTCTCCAGCCGGGCGAAGACGCCGGCAATGCGCTTCACCCCGGCGAGCTTGCCATGCGGTATGGCAATGCCGTTGCCGACGCCGGTGGAGCCAAGCCGCTCGCGCTGCAGGATGGTGTCGAACACTTCCCGCTCCGGAATGCCCGAAATCGCTGCCGCCCTCTCGGACAGCAATTGCAGCAGTTGTTTCTTGGAGTTCGCCTTCAACGCCGGCATGATCGCCGGAACGTTGATCAGATCGCTAAGATCCATGCTTGAAAAATCCCTTGTTCGCCCGCCGCAGCCAGTCCTCGCCCCCTCGCGCGGCTGGCTGCTATCCCTGTGCGACTTTGGTCGTGGACGGGTCGATCCAGCCGATGTTCCCATCCGGCCGGCGGTAGAC
>NZ_RZSG01000010.1:0-31286 GCF_003997725.1 Mesorhizobium sp. M4A.F.Ca.ET.050.02.1.1 | reverse complement strand
CGAAGCAACTTCGCGGACCATCTGCGCGCCCATGTTTTCGAACTTGTCCTCAAGCTCGATTTCCTTGGCGACGGTGACGCCGTCCTTGGTGATGCGCGGGGCGCCGAACGACTTGTCGATGACCACGTTGCGGCCCTTGGGGCCGAGCGTGACCTTCACCGCGTCAGCGAGGATGTTGACACCGCGCAGCATGCGCTCGCGGGCATCGCGGGAGAATTTTACGTCTTTGGCAGCCATTTTTAGCTCCTGGCAGGGGCTTCAATCGAGCCCGGGAATTCAGTTGACGAAAGGGCCTGATATGAGCCGATGATGCCCATGATGTCGGATTCCTTCATGATCAGAAGGTCTTCGCCATTGAGCTTGACTTCCGTGCCCGACCACTTGCTGAACAGGATGCGGTCGCCGGCCTTGACGTCCAGCGGGACCAGCTTGCCAGCTTCGTCACGAGCGCCGAAGCCGACAGCGATGATCTCGCCTTCCTGCGGCTTTTCCTTTGCCGTGTCGGGGATGATGATCCCGCCAGCGGTCTTGGATTCGGATTCGACCCGGCGAACGACCACGCGGTCATGCAGCGGGCGGAACTTCGACTTTGCCATTTTCGGATTTTTCCCTGGTGCGCTGTTGAGGGGTTTTTGTTAGCACTCGCGATGGACGAGTGCTAACGCGATAGTGAGGTAGGCTGTAAGCGGGCACTCGTCAAGACGGACGAGGGCAGGCGAGGAGCTCTGGCCCCCTCCCCGGTGGAACCCAACGCATACGCGGCATCCGCGTTGATGGCTGCGAGCCCCACATTTCCATTGAATTCGGCGTCATGACGCCAACTTGCTCGCGCCGCTTCCAAGTCGTCAGTCGTGCTGCCGTCAGCACGAACATAGGGCTGCGCTTCACTTCCCGTCGAAGCCGCGGCAAGCAGCGTCGCCGTCAGCACGCTCCTTTGCAGATGCTTGCCAAAGGTGGACAGTGAGCGCACCTGCGCCGGGCTGTTGGTGCGAACGTAAGACGTCATTGACAACTCCTTTTTGCAAGTCGAGCCCCTTCTCCACCTTCGGCCGCCGTCGACGCGAAGAAGTCCGCATCGCGTTGAAGACGAGCTGCGAAAAAGAGAAAGATGTGTTTGATGGCTGCGGCCCCAACGGTGCCTTCAGATTTGAGATCACTTCCGCCGCGAGCGGCTGAAGCTCCTCGCAACGTCAAATCGAATCTGCTGCCAAGCCTCCAGGAAAGGAGAGCATTGCTCATCTCGCGCTTGTGCATGCAGTCAACCTTCGATCCGTGTTGCCACATCAAGAGCAAATGCCGTGCCAAAGCTCACTGGGAAGTGAACGCATGGCTCTCCCTGAAAACCTCACAAATCCAGCATGGTCAATTGTGCGGAACCCGACATGCGTCTTCTGCCACTGTCAGCTTTCGGACAGGCATGACGCGTTTCGCGCCGACCACCGGTCGATCGGTTTTGGGGCCGGTCTGTTCGCCTCATAAGAGCGCGTTACATTGCGTAGCGGTTTCCCGAGCGCCGCCACATGACACTGGACCTGCAGGTAGCACCGGCTTCTCATCCAGCCTTACTTTGGCCCCCTCGCGTATCAAATTCCCGCTGGCGAGCCCTGCTTTCATAGATCGCACCATGCCGGATGTCTGCTCTGGCGCCCGACCCGCTGGCACGATCTCGATCCGGCATAAGGGCGCAGCATCTTTGCAGGCCGTTTCATCCCGGCGTCCTGCTTGGCTGACAGACCGCACTTGGCGAGCGGTCTCCATGCTCTCTCCAAGGACCATCCCTGCGGCTGGCTTGTCGACCTATGGGCGGGTCCGGCCGCCCGAAACCCTCGCGCCATCAGCTTTTTTCCCCGCCGCCTGCGGCGGCTTCCTCGCGCCGCTTCGCTCACAAAAAAGCTGCCCGCTCGGGTCCTTCACTGTCGCTGCGGCCCTGTCGGATTCAGGCGGTCCTGACGCGCCCATTACGGTGCGCCATCGCAGGGGATGGTCCCCGGCGAAACCACAAAAGGAGACTTCGAAATGACCGCGATCGGTTACGTCAACAAGCAGGAAAACGGCGCCTACAAGGGCCAGTTCAAGACGCTCAGCGTCCGCGCCGACATCGATATCGTCCCCAACCAGGCCAAGAGCGCCGATAACCATCCCGACTTCCGGGTGCTTACGCAAGGGGTCGAAGTCGGCGCTGGCTGGATCCGCACCGGCGAGACTTCCGGCAAGGATTATGTGAGCCTGTCGATTGCAGCGCCGGAGTTCGGACCGCGCAAGCTCTACGCCAATCTCGGCCGAGCCGCCGGCCAGGACGATCACGACACCTACGCCATCATCTGGAACCCGGCCGACTGACCGGCCGAGATAAGAGCCTCGCGCCGCAGCCCCGGCGCGGGGCTCATTCCCAGGAGTTCCACCCAAACCCCGTCCGCCCTAAAGGGCGGCGAAAACTCTCCCCCGACTCTTCGCCCGTCCCCGAGACGATCTCCCTCGCCCATCCTCGCCCTCGCTTGTCCGAAGCGAAACGAGGATCATCATGGACGACGAAAACGAACGCGCGGCCCGCGCGAAAAAGGGCAGCCCGTTTCTCAGCACAGCCCAAGCCGCCTTCTATATCGGGCTCTCCCAGCGCACGCTCGAAAAGATGCGGCTCAAGGGCGGCGGCCCGAAATTCCGCAAGCACGGCCGCTATGTCCGCTATCACATCGACGAACTCGACCATTGGTCGAAAGGACACCCGCAGCACTCCATCGCCGGCGATGGCAAGGCCGGTTCCGGCCAGGGCGGCACGGGAGGCCGTTCATGAGGCGGCGCCCTTCCATCCATCTGATCGGCAGCCGCCTGAGGCGTGTTCGAGCCCGTAAGACGGTCGCCTTGGCCGCGGCCGGTCTCGGTCTTTTGGGCTTCACGGCGCTGGGAAAGCCCGCCCCTTGGCTGGTCTGGAACGCCTCGGCCAGCGCGCCGATCGGCCTTTACCGCATCGCTGCGGGAGCGCTGGCGCGTGGCGATCTCGTGCTCGTGCGCCCGCCTGAATACGCGGCGTATCTCGCCGCCGAGCGCAGCTATCTGCCTCGCAATGTGCCGCTGGCAAAACGTCTTGCAGCGCTGCCGGACGATAATGTCTGCGCCTTCAATGACGCCATCATCATCGGCGGCGACATCGTCGCGCGCCGGCTCAAAATCGACGCCGAAGGCCGACCTTTGCCATGGTGGAACGGCTGCCGAGCGCTCGGGGATAACGAGGTTTTCCTGCTCGGCAGCGACAAAAACCGCTCCTTCGACAGCCGCTATTTCGGGCCTGTTCCCACTCAAAATGTCATCGGGAGGCTCGTACCACTATGGACCGAGTGACCCTCCTCTTGTTGGGCATGATCGCCATTGCGCCATGCGCCTGTTCCGCCTCGACCGGCGCTGAGCCGGTCGCCATCTCCCAAAGTCCGCAGCTGCGAAAGTGGCAGACGTTGGTATCGGAAGCAAGCCGGCGCTTCCATATTCCCCAAGCCTGGATCTATGCCGTCATGGCTGCCGAAAGCGGCGGCAAGACAATGCGCGGCGGCCGCCCCATCACCTCCCCCGCTGGCGCCATGGGCCTCATGCAGGTGATGCCCGGCACCTATGAAGAGATGCGGGTCGAACACGGCCTTGGGCCTAACCCCCACGATCCGCGCGACAATATCCTGGCCGGCACGGCCTATCTCAGTGCCATGTATGACCGCTTCGGATTTCCTGGCCTGTTTGGCGCCTACAATGCCGGTCCCGAGCGCTACGACGAGCATTTGAAGCGTGGCAAACCGCTGCCAGAAGAGACCGTCGAGTACCTCGACCAACTCAAGGCGGCCGGAGTTTCGGCGGCCGACATCGAGGCGTTCGAAAGCCAATCTGTCGCTCCAAAGGCGCAAATCGCTCCTCTCGGACGGTCGCTGTTCTTCATTCATGACGGTGTTCACTCAGGCGTGCGAAACGGCGATCTCTTCGTGCCGCTCGGCAAGGACGGCGCGCAGCCGAAGGAGCCGGTGCGTTAGCCATGGCGGACGGGGGCGCGTCTGGCGGGGCTGGGCGCGGAAGGCAAGATAAAGGTACCGCCTCCAGGAGGCGGTTAAATCTTTGTCTGCACATCGTTTTTCCGGGAGGCTGCCGCCGGTGCCAAGAGGGTTTGACGTGTAAGTGTCTGATTTTGCTTGATATGTCTGGGAGGCTCGCATTAAGGATGACGAGTTCAGGCCGAAGCTCGGCAAAATCGGGTCGCGCGGCTCGAAGGCCGGCAAACGCTATGCCGGCCAGGTTCGTGCGGCGATCAACCGGGCTGGCGGCCGGCCGCAACGCGGTGGTCGCTTCACAGGAAGCCGGACAGGGCGCGGCGGGGCGGCCGCCGCACTGCTGAAATCGCGCGACCGGTATGCCGCCTTCCGCCAGCGCCGGGTGATCGTCAAGGCGCGGGTCGTCAAGCTCGCCGGCAAGGGCGCGGACGGGGCGCGTGCCCATCTACGCTATCTTCAGCGCGACGGGGTCACCCGCGAAGGTGAACCTGGCGAGCTCTACGGCGCCGACAGCGGCCGCGTCGACGGCAAGGCGTTCATCGATCGCGCGGACGGCGACCGCCATCAGTTCCGCTTCATCGTCGCTGCCGAAGACGGCATCGAGTACGACGACCTCAAGGCGCTGACGCGGCGGCTCATGGCGCAGATGCAGGAAGACCTCGGCACGAAGCTCGACTGGGTCGCGGTCGATCATTTCAACACCGGCCACCCGCACAGCCACATCATCGTCCGTGGCAGGGACGACCGTGGCGAGAACCTGGTCATCGCGCGCGAATATATCTCATCTGGCATCCGCGAGCGGGCGGCCGAGCTGGTCAGCCTCGATCTCGGTCCGCGAACCGACCGCGAGATTGAGCTTCGCCTGCGCCGGGAAATGGAGCAGGAACGCTTCACCAGCATCGACCGTCGGCTGCTCAGCATGCGTGATGATGACGGCCTGGTCTCGCCGGGCGGTCCCGACGCCATTCGCCAGACGCTGCACCAGGGACGGCTGCGCAAGCTCGAGCGGATGGGTCTGGCCGCGGAGGTCGGCGCTGGCTCCTGGCGCCTCGACGATGAGCTCGAAGCCACGCTGCGCCGCACCGGCGAACGCGGCGACATCATCAAGACCATGCACCGCGAACTGACCGGCAAGGGGCTTGCCCGCAGGGCCGCCGACTGGGTGATCCACGATCGATCCGGCGAGCCCGTCCAGTCTCTCGTCGGTCGCGTTGTCGCGCGTGGACTGGCCGACGAGATCAATGACCGCCATTACATGATCGTCGACGCCGTCGACGGTAAGAGCCATTGGATCAACATCGGTAGAGGCGAGGCGATGGAAACGATGCCTAATGGCTGCATCGTGCGTGTCGCGCCAAGGAACACCGAGCCGAGGCAGGTCGATCGTACCATCGCCGAAATCGCCGCCGCGCATGGCGGCCGTTACGACGTCGATATGCACCTGAAGCATGACCCATCCGCCACCGAGAGCTTTGCGCGAACGCATGTGCGGCGGCTGGAGGCGATCCGCCGCGCGACCGGCGGCGTCGAGCGAGAGCCGAACGGCACCTGGCTCATCGCGCCGGACCATCTCGATCGCGTCGCGAATTATGAGGGCCAGCGGGCCAGGGCCGAGCCTGTCGTTGCCGACAAGCTCTCCTCAATGGCGCTGGAGCGACAGGTCAGCTTCAACGGCGCCACCTGGCTCGACCGGGAGCTGGTTGCCGATAGACCCGAGCCTTTGCACGGATCCGGCTTCGGCCGCGACGTGAGAGAGGCGCAAGCTCGCCGGCGGCAGTGGCTGATCGCGCAAGGCCTCGCGCATAAAGAACAGGATGGGATCGTCTATCGAGCCAACATGCTTTCGATCCTGCGCCAGCGAGAACTGAACCGTGTTGCTGGCCAACTGTCGGAGGAACTTGGCCTGCCCTATGCCGAAGCGCGATCCGGAGGACGAGTAGAGGGTACGCTCCGCCGCTCCGTCGAGCTTGCCAGCGGAAAATATGCCGTCGTTGAAAAGTCGCGCGAGTTCACGCTGGTGCCATGGCGGCCGGTGCTTGAGCGCCATGTGGGCAAGGAGGTCTCCGGTGTCGTAAGTGGGGAGGGGATTTCATGGACCGTCGGCCGGCAAAGGAGCGGACCTGGTGTTTCGTGAGATGGTGTACAGCTTTTTAGCCAGCGGCGCGGGCAGCCATGCGAGCCCGCGTAGACCTTATGGCCGCACGCCCGCAATCGGTCGCATGGACCTGCCAGGCGGGGCGGCTTTGGAGCGTTCGGACCCGACACGCTGCGTGAGTGGCCAGACTTCGAGCGCTCGAAGATGCGGACTGTTGTCTGCTGGCCGGCGTTATTCCGGCTGGCCTATGACCGCGGCGCAACAGTTCACCGCTGAAGTTGCCACGGGCGAACATCGACAAGAGAAAAAACACCATTGCGCGATACAAATCGCCGTTGAAAGCGTTTAGGTTGCATGCGCTTCGCCAAGTAAACGGATACCCCAGAAGAGAGCCATGACCACGGCCCGCCATATCGTGACGCTGCTTAAAAGCCACATTGCCGGCGACGAGGATCGTTTCCTCTCTATCGCGATGCAGCTTGCTGCGCATGAGGCACGTCAAGGCCATGGTAAGCTTGCTCAGGAGCTCAAGGATCTGGTCGACGCAGCCAAGAGCAGGGACGCCCGGATTGTCAAGAGCAGTCGGCCGGTTCCCCTTTTTCAGCCAAAGGGCGAGCTCGCAGGGCTCCTGCATGTGCGCTATCCGGACCTGCGACTGACCGACATGATTTTGCCGGACAGTCTGCGCTCGCGCCTGCACCGCGTGCTGGGAGAGCAGCGCCAACAAGCAAGCTTGCGCGAGCACGGGCTTGTTCCCCGTCGCAAACTGCTTCTGGTCGGCCCGCCAGGATCAGGCAAGACGATGACCGCATCGGCATTGGCCGGGGAGCTTCATCTGCCCCTTTTCACGATCGTCCTCGATGGTTTGATCACCAAGTTCATGGGAGAGACTGCCGGAAAGCTGCGGCTTGTTTTTGATGCAATGCAGGCGACGCGGGGCGTCTACTTCTTTGACGAATTCGATGCCATCGGCGCGCGTCGAGGCGAACGCCAGGATGTTGGCGAGATTCGGCGCGTGCTGAATTCGTTTCTGCAGTTTCTCGAGCAAGACGACAGCCACAGCCTGATTATTGCGGCAACAAATCATCCCGAGCTGCTCGACAGAGCTTTGTTCCGCCGTTTCGACGATGTCATCGAATACGCCGTGCCCGATCGGCCGATTATAGAGGCGCTGCTTCGGGCTCGACTCGACCGCTTCGACACCAGAGGGCTTGCCTGGAACGAGGCGATCTCTCAGGCAGAGAGACTGTCGCAGGCCGAGATCACGCGCGCGGCCGACGACGCTGCAAAAACCATCATATTGCGGGGGGGGAAGCGGATCACCTCGGAAGCGCTCATCGACGCTCTGAAGGAACGCCGGCAGGCGTCGCTGTTTGAGTAGCGACAGCACAGATCATAATGGCAGACGATTTTCCGCGCGACCGCGCCCATATCCACCTTCGCAACAACGGCATTCGGGAAGCCTATCGGCGGCCCAACCAACTTATACATGCACCGCCGCTGCCGGCGCGTGATCGGGCGTCGCATGCTGCGGCCTTGACGCAATCCATCGAACAAGCGGTCGAAAGTGCACGCCAGCAGATTGCGGCGCGTGACCCCCAGCTGTCGGTCGGCACGCCTGGCTTTTACCTCGCGATCGATCTGCCCATGTCCGGACGGGCGGCCCTCGACCAGTTGGCCGATCGTCGCCAGCACATGGAGCTGGTCGCCGTCCATGAGCCAACTCAACCCGGTGCTCCCATCACAGCGTCGGTGTTCCTGCCGCAAAGCGCGCAAGCCTATTATTTGCGGAAAGTCGAGGCGTATCGAGACGTTGATACTGACCGCGGCAGACCGCGCAACGAGCCGCTCGTCTCCCGCATGGAGACAGTCAGGCTGGCGACTGCACGATCGTTGTTTACCGACCACGACGACCTCTTCCCCCAGGCCGCTGACGAGCAGGTGTGGTGGGAAGTCTGGCTGCGCGACGGTCGCCGCGAGAACTTCGAGCACATTGCCGAAGCCCTGAACATCACTTTGCGCACGCATGCGGTTAGGTTTCCGGAGCGGGTGGTCATGCTGGCCCTCGCCAGCACGGCAATGCTCGACCGCATGATTGCGCACAGCGATGTCGTCGCCGAGCTGCGGCGCGCGAAGGATACGCCGTCCTTCTTCCTGGGCCTTGGCGGCGCGGAGCAAAGGGACTGGAGCGACGAGCTTCTCGGGCGCGTCAGACCGCCTCAATCCGATATTGCGGTCTGCATTCTCGACAGCGGCGTGCGTCGCACCCACCCGTTGATCGAACCCGCACTTGCCGTTTAAGACTGGCACACCGTCAAACCGGCATGGGGCAGCGACGACACACCTGCGTGGAGCGGCCACGGGACGCGAATGGCAGGTGTCGGCCTGTACGGTGATCTGGTCCCGCTCCTGGTCGGAGGCGATCCAGTTCCATTGCCCTTTCGGCTGGAGAGTGTTCGTATCCTTCCGCCAGAAGACGAGGCAAACGATCCAGAACTCTATGGCGCGATCACCGCGGAAGCGATCGCCCGCGCCGAGGTGCAGGCGCCGGAGCGCCGCCGCGCGATCGCAATGGCTGTGACAAGCGCCAGTCCGGCGCGTGGAAGGCCCACATCGTGGTCTGCCGCTATCGACCAACTCTGTTTCGAAGAGGAACAGCGACGCTTGATCGTTCTCTCTGCCGGCAACATCGGCGATGACCTCATGCCGGCCGAGCATTTGACGCGCAACGATCTGGAAGCAGTCGATGATCCTTCTCAGGCCTGGAATGCGCTGACGGTCGGCGCTTTCACAGAAAAGGTCGATATCATTGACACCGACTTTTCGGGCTACGCTCCGATCGCGCCGGTCGGCGAGCTCTCGCCGCGCAGTCGCACTTCGGTCGTTTGGGACAGGCAGTGGCCGGTGAAGCCCGAGGTCGTCTTCGAAGGCGGCAATCTCGCCCATGACGGTGTGTTGCCCGGCGAGCCGATCGACGATCTGCAGATATTGACCACTTTCTGTCGACCCGAACTGCGCCACTTCACCACCCTCGGAGATACGAGCGCGGCAACGGCCCATGCCGCACGGATGGCGGGACTAATTCTATCAGCGCGCCCCGAGCTGTGGCCTGAATCGGTTCGCGCCCTGATCGTCCACTCGGCCGAATGGACTCCGGCGATGCGCGCACGCATCGATGCGTGCAACGGAGCGAAGGGCGAGATCCAGGCGCTCGTGCGGCGCTATGGTTACGGCGTGCCAGATCTTGGGCGCGCGCTTCTGTCAACGGTGAACGACCTCACGCTTATCGTTGAAGATGAGCTTCAGCCTTTCCAGCGCGAGGGCGGCGCGGCTGCCAAAACGCGTGACATGAAGCTGCATCGCCTGCCTTGGCCGAAGGAGCAGCTCGCGGCGCTCGGCGCTGCCCAGGTCGAGCTCCGCGTCACGCTGTCCTATTTCATCGAACCCAACCCCGGTGAACGCGGATGGACCCGCCGGCATCGTTACGCGTCCCATGGTCTTCGGTTCAGAGTAAAGTCAGCGACCGAGACAGTCGACGAATTCCGAGCCCGCATCAATCAGGCCGCTCGGGACGAGGAGGAAGGGGCGCCTGCTGGAGGCGGAGAAGAGTGGCTGCTCGGCACCTTCCGCGATCGCGGCTCGTTGCACGCCGATTTCTGGTCGGGCAGCGCCGCCGATCTCGCCGAGCGTGACGCGATCGGCGTGTTCCCGGTCGGGGGCTGGTGGAAGGAGAAGCCTTACCTGGAACGCGTCGACGCTCTGGCTCGGTACGCCCTGATTGTGACGATTCGGGCGCCTGGGGTCGATGTTGACATCTTCACACCCGTCGAAGCAGCCCTGACTGTCGAGACGTCGGTCGAGACCTGATGCAGCACTGTCCAAACCGGCCAACAACGGAGGTTTGACCAGCCTCTGGTGCCATGGCGGCTGGTGCTGGATCATCACGTCGGCACGGGATCATGCGCGGAGGACGATAGGCCGGCAAAGGAGCGGGCCAAGCGTGTCATAATGGCGCCCATGGTCACGCCCACAAGCCGCGCCCCCTGCGTCTACGGAGAGGTGCGCGTCTGCTTAGGCGGCCGAGACATCGCTTACCTGATCAACGCGCTCCGTATTTGCGCCTGTAAGCGGCAATGAAATCGTCGTCGCTACAGATGCAGCGGCCGCTGGAGTCCTTGGCCTTCGGATCGTGCAAGTGAGAGCCAAGGGGGCGCAGAAGATTCACCCGAGTGCTCGTCGTCGGGCTCATGGGAAACCCCGCACTATGCTTGACCAAATCCGCGGCAAGCATAATCCCGGCAAGCACCGACTGAAAGGCCATCGGAACCACAGTTCGAACGCGGCGACTTCCTTCGCTAAGCTGGAACACCAGACCGCCGCAGATAGCCTGCTGATAAAAGGAGCGCAGGGGCTGGCCGACAAACGGGGCTAGCGGTTCAAACGGCACAGCCATCGCTGTAGCCACGCGAACTACAAAGTCGTTGGGAACTCCGGCATTTGTCTGCAGGAGCGTTTTCACCTGCTCGTGTGCTTCCGGTATTCCGAGTTCCTCGGCAATCAGCTGGTGCTCGTCCTTGGATTTTCCGGATGGCAGGTACATGCAACAAAGGCAAGCCTGGCCGTCATCGAAACCATGCCGGGAGATACCGAGATCGTGCTCCTGCATCCAAGCGTTTGCGATCCATCGCGGCAGTGCACCTTGGACAGCCAGACGGTCGGCGGCGGTGTCAAGCGCCACACCCACTTGGTCTAAGACCCAATTGCCCCGGCGCGCAACATATTCTGCCCACGTCAGAGGGTGCGCCTCGACCTCAAGGCCAGTCGATCTAAGGGCGGTGGCTGCAAGAACCGCCTTGGACATACCAATCTCCGCCTGGCCGGCCAATGCGTAGCGCTGCAGGTTTGAGAGTTCGATCGCTTCGTGATCGATTACATGCAGACGACCCTTGAGATCGGGTTGTCTCGCTAGCGCCCAAAGCGAGCCATGGCCTATCGCACCGAGCCCAACGAGGTGGGTTTCGCCAAGGTCGACTGGGAAGTCGATCGGGCCAGCCTCCCCGGCTTTGGTCTTGTCGTAGCTGCATAGCGAGAGGTCGATGGTTTCGTCCAACTCGGCGCCGGTCAACTGGGCGGCGAAGATAGTTCGAAAGACGTTGGCGGCGCCGAAGCAACTGGCGGCGCCAGCTCCAAAAGGCAGCAGACTTGGGCCAGAGCCCACCGGGTCCGTACGCGACAGCTTTGCCGCCCAACCGTCCGATCCCACGAAAAAGATCGGGCACCGGAGTGATGGGCGCGTTACCCCTGCAACGACGCAGACGGTGGCAGACTTGCCGGAACGCCGGATGCCGACTTTTGGATTGATCGACTTTGCCAAGCGCTCCAGCGCTTGGGCTTGAGAGCTCGCCGCGCTGTCCAGCGGGAGTATCGCCAGAACCGGGTAGAGCCTAGCGAGCAATCTCACCGCAAGATCTAGTGTCGCCTGGCCTTCGGCGCAGGAAGCGGCCTGATGGTCGAAGGCGACTGCCACGACCTGCTTTTCAAGAGCTGCTTTGAAGTCTCCCAGATGAAAATCGGCCAGGACCTGAGATGCCGCCGTGGCGGCACGATCGATGAAGTTAGCGAATGCCATTGTTCAACTCGATATCATGATCATTCGCGACAGTGCCGCGGGAGGGAGCGCATTCCATTTGGCCTTTTCGTCAAGCCGATAGGCGGCGACCCGAGCAAAATCGAAAGGCTCGCGGGCGAAATTCGGCACTACCAGCGACAGACACCCAACCGTGGTAGCAACCGCATAAGCGTCGTCCGTCGTCGAATGGTAGGCGCGGCCCGGATGGCTGTGAATCTGGGCCAAGAGTTTCAGGCCGCTTTTGTAGAGCCAGACATTGAGCCGGTGCAGTTCTTCGGCCGCAACGATCACGCAAACGCCATCGTTTGTCCGAATGTGACGCTGCGCCGGGATAACCGTCTCTGTTACGGCAAAGTGCCGGTCTTGCTGAACGCCGACCCAGAGCGCCATCCCCTCATTGCCTTCGCGACCAACTGAGCGCAGATGCCCATGCGTGGTCGAGATGCAGCCGCGCGGGAGAGTCACGATCGTTACATCTCTCAAACCAGTCATTCTTGTATCGCCTGAGGGGATACCACCATTCCTACGATTGCCGGTGGGAGTTGAATCTGCAACTGCTCTATAGGAATGATTCCGTACTTGATGATCTTGTCCAGGATGAAGGCCAAACAGCCTTCGCCAGAACCCCGATGAAGTAGCCATGGATCACCTGAATGGGCTGGATTGTCGTGGTATTCCCGGACGCCCGCCATGCACAGGAATGGTTCGTCCTCGGGACTGTTGGCCTGGATGAAGTCCGTCAGCGGCACGGCGTTCTGCTGGATGAGAGCTCCTATCATCTCCGGCGGCGTTCCGGGCAGCGGCGGACGTCTAAGCATTTTCAGGTATAGATCTTTCCGGGCAATCGGATGACGCGTAAACGGATCGACGAAGACCACGGACGGTGGTCTTAAGTCGTAGTCGGTGAAGTCGACCTCGCTCGCTGCGCTGATCACCCGTGGTTTTAACTTGAGGCTTGCGAAAATGAAGAAAGCGCGCGGAAAGGTCGCCTCGATCAAGAAGCAGCCCTGAGCCCGATAGACATCAGCATATGGCCGGAACCGGCCGATCTCCCGATCAAACTTCGCTCGGGAGACCTCCGGATCCACACTTTGGGGTTTAGGCACCTGCGACGCCCGCCTTCAGGCTGAGGAACAGGGTCACAGTATTCGGGAAACCGAAATCGCCAAGCTTCTTGTCGACGTCGAGCAAGTTGCCGGCCTCATCCTTCAATTCCCAATTCTCGGCTGGTTGGGCGACATTCTGCGTGTTCTCAAGGGCTTTGGTACGAATGACGTGAAGCGGCTGGTTGGGATTGGCTTCGACCTGCGTGGGCTGGCCGTTCACCACCATCGTGATCTCGATCTTGCCCGGCCCGCCGCCGTGATTATCGCCCTTACCCGAATCCTTCGACATTGTCCTACTCCTGTGGCTTGCCAACCGTCCCACGCCCTGGCGCCCACCTGCGAGTGAGACCGGCGGTCTTCAATCGTTCACCCGGCGCCACGGCCGCGAGTACGCGAAAGACAGGGGATAAGCTACCGAATCGGTGCTTGCCTTCTTTTATGGGTGACTTGAGCCGCAAGTAAATGGTCTCAAATTGCTCCTCACAACTATAATCGATTATAGCAATGCGAAAATATTGGCGACACGCCTATTCATCTGCTCTCTCACTCGCCTGCTCCGTGCTTGGCAAGGGGAGCTTTGACTGCGTCACGCGTCCCCCAATCCTGCAACGCATTCACCCGAGCCTGCGCGACACCAGCGCCCGCACCGGCCGTGATCCGCAGAACGAAACGCTGATCGTGGCGTTCTATCGCGAACTGGCGCTGCTGTTCTGGCTAGACGATTGCAACGACGTTGGCCTGATCGCGCCGGAGCAGCTCGCCGCCGTGGAGCAGGCGCTGGGGCACGGCGTACCGTGCGTTCTCTCCGGATTCGAGGGCTGCGCTCAGCTGCGCGCTTCGCTGGTGCTGGATCGGCGAACGGCGCCGGCCACGGTGGCCGCTGGCTGGGAGTACATCCATTTCGAACACTGCGCACTGCCCGAGTTGGACCTGACGCAGATCGACCTGCGCGCCTCGCTGCTGGGCAAGGCTATGCGCGCGCCGCTGCTGATCAGCTCTATGGCCGGCGGCATGCCACGGGCCGAGGCCATCAACCGGCATTTGAGCGAGGCAGCGCAAGCCTTGCGGATCGCCATGTGCGGTTCGCAGCGTGTGAGCCTGCAATCCCGTAACTCCCAGGGGCTAACGCGCGCGCTGCGCCGCCTGGCGCCAGACATTCCCTTGCTGGCCAATATCGGCGCCGCGCAACTGCGGGAGGCCGACGGCCTGGACCTGGCGCGTCGCGCGGTGGACGCGCTGGAGGCCGATGGGCTCATCGTCCATCTCAATCCGCTGCAGGAAGCGGTACAGCCGGGAGGGCGACCGCGACTGGCGCGGCGTCCTGGCGCTGATCGCTGGCGCCGCGCGCATCGTGGGCGTGCCGATCGTGGCCAAGGAAGTGGGGGCGGCCTGTCCGCCTCGGTGGCCTGTGCGCTCGTCGAGGCGGGCGTGGCGGTAATCGATGTCGCCGGCGCCGGCGGCACCAGTTGGGCCGCAGTGGAGGGCGAGCGCGCCCGCAATGCCGCCGACCGTGCAGTGGCGATGTCATTCGCCAATTGGGGGATTCCCACCCTGACCAGCGTGCAGGCGGTGCGTCGGGCGCTGCCAACGGTGAAGCTGATCGCGTCGGGCGGGATCCGCGATGGCGTCGACGTGGCCAAGGCCATCCGCCTGGGCGCGGACATCGCCGGGCAGGCGGCCAGCGTGCTGGGCGCGGCGACAGTGTCCACCGAGGCCGTTGTCGCGCATTTCGAGATCGTCATCCGCCAGTTGTTGGGTCACCATCAAACCAATTTGACGCCCCGGGACAATATCGTCCGGCATTGTCCGGTGTGCGACGATGTTGGGGATGCGACATAGGCGGATTGCCGTGTATTAAACCGCTTTTCCTTTGGCACGCATATTGCGCCCTATCGGTAAACCTCGTCATGGGCCGGCGGCAATCGCTCGGAGATTGTCGAAATAGCACAATCTGCCGGGGTGACATCCGGCCCGACTAGAGCAGGACCTTTCAGATGATGCAGAAAAGCAAGCGGCCATACTCGCGGGGAAATAGTCGCGTCAGGGCTGCATGGACGCTCTTTCCTGGTTGTTTCGGCGACGGACGCCAACTCTTCAATCGGCACCCGAACCAGTGCCTGGATGTCCAAGGAGCGCCCCTGTTGCGCGTGCCTGGCTGCACCCGCGTGCTGGCTCTCCTCCAAGGCGACGCTCGGCGCTGCTGCAGACCGGCGACGAGAACCCAACTTCAAAATTAGCATTCCGAAAACCGAAAGAAGTGAACAGGTATGTCCAGGATCGGCGCTTTGACGCGCGCGGCATGGCGATCGGCAACTCAGACGCTGGCCAAGGGTTCGAAAAGTTTACACCCGACGCTAGCGCCGGCCGATTTCAAGCGCGCACTTACGATCAACGATCGATATGGCGGGCTCACTGTCAATGTCCCCAAAATGCCTTTCTGGCTGACCGGGGGTGAAGCCTTCGTCTACCGCCGGACTAGCCACGGCGAGCAGCAGTTCATGCAGGTCGATGCTGCCACGGGTTTCAAGCGGCCCGCTTTCGATCAGGCGCGTCTGGCGGCAGCGCTAAACAAGGTGAGCCATGAGAGCTATCAAGCCGGCAATCTTCCGTTCGACCGTTTCGAACTGAGTGAGGATGGTCGCAGGCTCGACTTCCAGATTGAAGACACCCGGTGGAGCTGCGACCTTGCAAGCTATGACTGTACCAGCACCACATTCGATGCAAGGAAAGGGGACCGTAGGGAGCTCAGCCACCGCTACACGCCGCCAGCGGAGAACAACCCCGACAAGAGCAACGCGTCGCCCGACGGCAAATGGATCGCCTATATCAAGAACTGCAACGTTTTCCTGCGCAGCGAGGACGGATTGCAGGATGTTCCTCTGAGCCGGGACGGAGCCGAAGGCAATTGCTACGTCTTTTCGACGCTGAGCTGGTCGCCGGACTCGCGCCACCTCGCCGCTTACCTTGTTCGCCCCGGCTATAGGCGAGAGGTCCGCTACCTCAATTCATCGACGGACCAGTTGGAGCGGGAATATTCAACAATATTCTATCCCAGGCCGGGCGATGTCCTTCCGCTGCCCCAACCAGTCCTGTTCGACATTGCCGGCCGGCGCCAGATCGTGATTGACGGTGCCCTCTTCTCGAACGTCTTCGAACTTTCCCCTCTCCGGTGGTGGGCGGACAGCCGCGGCTTCACTTTCGAATATAACCAGCGCGGGCATCAGCTCTATCGCTTGGTCGAGGTAGACGCCGCCTCGGGCCGCGGGCGCTCCCTGATCGATGAGACCAGCGAGACATTCGTGGATTATTTGCCGCTGGGGCATGGCCAGGAGGATGCCGGAAAAATCTTCCGTTACGATGTCGATGACGGGAAGGAGATCATCTGGGCATCAGAGCGCGACGGGTATGAGCATTTGTATCTTTTCAACGGCCGGACAGGCGCGCTCGAAAACCAGATCACCCGAGGTGAGTGGGTCGTCCGGAGGGTCAACCATGTCGATCCGGTGAAGCGTCAGATCTGGTTCGAGGCGAGCGGGATGAACTCGCAGGAGGACCCCTATTGGGTCCATGCTTACCGCATCGGCTTTGACGGCAAGGGACTGACTGCACTGACGCCCGAACCGGCCAACCACCATATCGAGTTCTCGCCTGACAGGCGCTATTATGTCGATCTCTGGTCACGCATCGATCTGCCCCCGCGCATGGCACTCTACCGCGCCAGCGACAATGCCAAGCTCCAGCAGATCGAGACGGCCGACATTTCCGAGCTCGTCGCCGCAGGCTGGCAGCCGCCGCTCAGTTTCCATTCCAAGGGGCGCGACGGCAAAACTGACATCTGGGGTGTGCTCCACCTGCCAGCCAACTTCGACCCGACGAAGAAATACCCGGTTGTGGAGAATATCTATGCTGGACCCCACGGCTCCTTCGTCCCAAAATCCTTCTCGCGGTGGACAGAGCCGCTCACGCAGCTGGGCTTCGTCGTTGCTCAGATCGACGGCATGGGCACCAACAACCGCTCCCGCGCCTTCCATGATGTTGCTTGGAAGAATCTGAAGGACGCAGGATTTCCCGATCGCATTCTGTGGCACAAGGCGGCGGCCGCGCAATATCCATGGTACGACATATCCAACGTCGGCATTTTTGGCGCATCCGCCGGCGGCCAGAGTGCAGTCAGCGCGCTGCTCTTTCACCCCGATTTCTACAAGGTCGCCGTCGCCAAAAACGGCTGCTTCGACAACAGGATAGACAAGACCTGGTGGAATGAACTGTGGATGGGGTGGCCGGTCGGCATTGAATATTCGCAATCCTCCGCCGTTGACAATGCTCACAGGCTGCAGGGCAAGCTGATGATCGCGGTCGGCGAAATGGATGATAATGTCGATCCGTTTTGCTCGTTCCAGCTTGCCGATCGACTCATCAAGGCAGGAAAAGATTTTGACATTGTCTACGTTCCTGGTGCCAATCACCATACTCTAGGCACCTACACCGAGCGCAAACTCCTAGACTTCTTCGTTCGCAACATTCTCGGTCAGACCCCGCCCGACTGGAACAGCAAACCGATCGAGCTGGAGTAGCTTGTGGCTCTTGCAATTGTTAGCTCGCCTTATCGGCTGTAATCAGGGCGAGGCGCGAGCAAATCTGCACCGAAGGACGATCGTGGAGTCTAGGACTTGCGCTGCGTATTGAGGATAGGCTCGCCGCGACGTTGGTCTGAGCAAACTGCTTGATAGGCACGCCTGCAGACCGCGTGTGTGCGATTGCAAGATCCCCTATCAGCCTGGTGTGAAGCGTTCAGGGGAAAAGCCGCACCCAACGCCGCTTCCGCTCGCCGTAACGCTACGGCGGTGCGGCCCACCCGATCCGCTCGACGAGCATAGGAACACATAGGTCCCCGAACGGACGATTACCTTGGCAATAGAAGACCCTCGTCGGTCATCGCCGCTGTGGGTGGCAGCCCGTCGGTCTGGAGCTGCCACGATTCTCATCCTCGCGTCACATATGAGCTGAAGCTTTCCGGATCGGGTATCCAATCGGCATCCAGTTGCTCGGCGATATGGTTGAATTCTACCTCAGGACAAGAGTGAGTAGAGCAGCCCCGCTACGAAAATCCTATCCTGGTTCGTTTGACGCATCGACTATTCAGATTGATTGGCGTGATACCCGGCGCGGCCGCAACACGCTAGGCCGTCAACCGCTGAGCAGAAAACCAGCCTTCGCCTTCCGCGGCGGCGGACCTCGTCAGCCTTTCGAAAGCTTGCCTGAGTAGGTTGCTCATGTGATCTGTGGAAGTGAGGCTAGCGTGCACCCGTACAAACTGGACATTCATCGTAGCAGCTTGGCTGCAGGTGCAGCACGCCGTACCGCACGAGCAAGCGGACAAGCCGGCCAAGCCGGTTTTGAGCAGCACTTGGGCGAATTGCAGGCGGCGGATGAGTTGATGAGTGCACCAGGCGAGGATGTCCTCGTCAATGGCTCGCATGGCAAAGGTGAGTTGAGACCAACGAAGAGGCAGAGGATCCAAAGCAATCTGCAGCATGCTGTCACTGAGCGGCAACCAGGTCAGGTTGGTGACTCAGGCGCTCGCGCGATGATGCAACTCCCTGCCCATCAGGTGGGTACATCGGAACGGGAGGCGCAGCTCGCGATGCAGGGGGATGAGCACGAATACACCCCAGCGCCGCATCTCGATGGGTCGATGCCCTCGACAGTGCAGCCGGATCGTCCAATTGTGGCCCCCGACGGTGCCGACAAGCGTCCTGTTTATTCCAACGATGCCACCGCCATCGAAGGGCTGAAGTCTGCACTCCTTGCGGGTAAAGCCAGGCCGGACACGGTCACTCGCAGCGCAAATTCTCTTTTCGGCTTTAGTCGTTGGCTCTTTCAAAACAAAAAGCCAGGGTTTGCTGCTCGGCTTTACCATCCGTCGCTGAGCCAGGATCTCGAGGAGTACGAGAGTAGGGGTGGTTCCTCCACAGTGGCTGGCGCACTGCGTCAACTGATGAAGCCGATAGGCGGAGCCGCCCCGATTGTGGGTCGCGCTGTCCTGAACCCCCATCCTGACGACGCCGCGCTCACTAGACATTTCAGATCCGCGAGCGGCTACGCAACTGCTCTTAACCATTTCAGTCATTACCTACGTCAAAATGACAAGCTCGGGATTGCGGGCCGGATTTACGATGAATCGCTGGATAAAGATGTTGAGAGCTACAAGGCCGCCTCCTCTACTCGTGGAGCTCCGATCGAATCTGCACTGGTTTATATCCGCAAGCACCCGCCGCGCGTTATACTCGGGAGTCATCTGGAAAACGCGGTCAGCATGGAGGCTCGTCCCCGTGGCGACGCTGCTCAGCATACCGCACCACAGCAGGGATTCGATTGGCCAGAGGAGCTCCTGCCGGTAGGTTATAAGGAGGGCACCGATCTACCATTGTCTCTCGCCCCAACCGCGCACCAACACCAAGCACCCGACTTTGGAGAGGCCGTCCCTCACTTGAACTGGCGCCACGGCGACCAGGGCGCCCCGGAGGGGCTGGTAGCTGCACGGGACAGGAGCAGCCCGCTGCCAAGCGAGGCGGTGCCACATAAATCTGGACGGGGACTCGCTACGCAGCCCAGATTGTGGGCGGAGAAATCCGCCTCGCCAGAGCTCTTTCGACGGCGGGCGGAGCAGGCTCTGCCGGCGTCCGCCAGAGGTGTGGAGACATCCTCCGCGGTTGATGAAGCCGCCGCTCGCCAAGCTTTGGCTTGGTTGCAGCAGGAGATGGAGGGGATCGAACCGATGCAGGATCCTCATAAGGTGGCTACACCGGAATCTGAGGCGCAGCTCGTCAGGCAGAGGGATGAACACGAATCCACCCCAGCACCGCATCCCGGAGGTGGTGGTTCGATGTCCTCGACAGTGCAGCCGGATCGTCCAATTGTAGTCCCCAACGGTTCCGACAAGCGTCCTGTCTATTCCAACGATGCGACCGCTATCGAAGGGCTGAGGGCAGCATTCCACGCGGGTAAGGCCAGCGCGAACACGGTCACTTTCAATGTAAATTCTCTTTTCGGCTTTAGTCGGTGGCTCCTTCAAAACAACAAGCCAGGGTTTGCTGCTCGGCTTTACCATTCGTCGCTGGATCAGGATCTCAAGGAGTACGAGAGTACGGGTGGTTCCTCCACCGTGGCTGGCGCACTGCGTTACCTCAAGAAGTCGACAAGCGGAGCCCCGATTATGGGTCGCCCTCTCGTGATCCCCTATCCTGACGATGCCGAGCTCATTAGAGATTACAGAGCCGCTTCGACCAAGGAGTACCTGGCAGCGCCTGCGACCGGACGGAATCCAGATACCGTGGGCGGCTATACAAATTTTCTTAGACATTTTAGCCAGTATCTGCGTCAAAATAACAAGCCTGGGATTGCCGCTCGGATTCACGACAAATCGCTGGATAAAGATGTTGAGAGCTTCAAGGCTGTCTCCTATGGTAATAGACTAAGTATCGGTTCTGCATTGGCTCACCTCCGGGATATCCTGCCGCGCATTGTGCTCGGGCGCGAAACTGTCCTTGCTGCTCATCCGGCAGACGCAGTCACCAGGCGCGTTGGGGCCGCTGCTGAAGCTGGGCCAGCGGCACCGGCAAGAGCTCCCCAACCCGCCTCGCCAGCAACCGCTAAGCTGCCAGGCACCTACCGCGGCCTTCCACTGGTTGATGTGACCACACTGACGACCAGTTCCTCTGGGGCTCAGATCGGGGCGCTCGATCCGACAGCCCCGTCCAACGTTGCAACGGGGCGGGTGCTCGGCGCCGCCGAATGGCTGAGCGACGCCCATGTCCAGAGAGATTACAATTTGCTGGAGCGGCAACTGCAGGGGATCAATCCGGCGCTCGCTGCCCGGACTCGGCTGGTGGATCCTTCCGTATCCCATCTACTGCGACACACGTCGCCGCAAGACGCTCGAGGCATATTGCAGTCCATCTATAATCAAAACAACGCCACAGCCGACTTCCTGTTCTTGCCAGTGAATAATGGCACGGCTACTAGCCCCGGCACCCATTGGTCGCTGCTGCTCGTTGATCGCCGCGACCCCGAAAGGCGGTTCGCCTATCACTACGACTCCCTCCAGCGAGAGGGATATAACGACGTGCCTGCAAAACAGCTCGCAGGACTGCTGAATGCTACCTTGGCGCCAGCCCCCATGGCCAGACAGACGAACCATTATGATTGCGGCGTATTTGTCCTGGAGGGCACGTGGGCGCTGGTTGAACGATTGGTGAAAGGGCAGCGGCCAGACCACGAGCCGCTGCCCCTCGACAACCTCGTTGCCGATCGGCAGGCGCTGCAAGACCGGCTAAGGAGGCGCTTGCCGCACGAGGAAGAGCCGCGGCAGCTGCTGGAGGATGAACCCGCCTCCCCACCGATGATGGCATTCGAGCCAGGGGAACTGCGGCAACTGTTGGAAGACGAGCCTGACTCCCCACCAATGATGGCGTTCGAGTCAGGGGAACTGCGGCAACTGTTGGAAGACGAGCCTGCCTCCCCACCAATGATGGCGTTCGAGTCAGGGGAACTGCGGCAACTGTTGGAGGACGAGCCTGCCTCCCCACCAATGATGGCGTTCGAGCCAGGGGAACTGCGGCAGCTGTTGGAGGATGAACCCGCTTCCCCACCGATGATGGCGTTCGAGCCAGGGGAACTGCGGCAGCTGTTGGAGGATGAACCCGCTTCCCCACCGATGATGGCGTTCGAGCCAGGGGAACTGCGGCAACTGTTGGAAGACGAGCCTGCCTCCCCACCAATGATGGCGTTCGAGCCAGGGGAACTGCGGCAACTGTTGAATGATGAGCCTGCCTCCACTTGGGCACAAATCAATTCGACCCCACATGCGCGAGCGGACGGTGTTCATCAGCCAGCCCAGGCGCCCTGGCTCCCTGAACGCAGAAGATAACTTTGCGGAGGAGCGGTCACGCAACTGTCGGCGGCGCCGGGCCTCAGGGTGAATGGAGAGGATGGTGTCGCGTGAAGGCGCAACACGCGTGCTGACCGACCTGCATAGTAGGAAGTCGTTCATTGCTCCCAAATCGTATGTGAGGAACATTCCTGTCCCGGCTGCACCGCGCGATGCTAGGTCGCGTTGTTCAGCGGGCCAAGCCGATGACACCTACGAAGCTACTGATCGGGCAGATCGCCGTTGTGTGCGCAATTGTCATTATCGGCGTATGGACGGCAACCCAATGGTGCGCTCAAATGCTGACCTACCAGACGCCTCTCGGCGCACCATGGTTTCTCTTCGCCGGCTGGCCAATCTACAAGCCGTGGAAGCTGTTTGAATGGTGGTTCCACTTCGATGCTTATGCGCCGGAGGTCTTCGACAAAGCCGGTACGCTTGCAGGCGCCAGCGGATTCCTGGGCTGTGCCGCCGCAATCGCAGGCTCGCTTTTGCGCGCGCGACAGCGCGGGTCGGTTACGACCTATGGGTCTTCACGGTGGGCCACGACTCATGAGGTCGAGACGGCAGGGTTGTTACGGCCGGCGGGCGTTTTCCTCGGTAGGCTGAACGATCGCTATCTGCGCCATGACGGCCCGGAGCACGTCATGGCATTTGCGCCGACGCGTTCGGGCAAGGGCGTGGGGCTGGTTGTTCCAACGCTACTTTCCTGGACCGGGTCTGCCATCATTCATGATATAAAAGGCGAAAATTGGCAGTTGACCTCCGGCTGGCGGTCGAAATTCTCGTACTGCCTTCTGTTCAATCCGACCGACCCGAGATCGGCACGCTACAACCCGCTGCTGGAGGTGCGCAAAGGCCCAGATGAGATCCGGGACGTTCAAAACATCGCCGACATCCTCGTCGATCCCGAGGGCGCGCTGGAGCGACGGAATCACTGGGAGAAGACCAGCCATTCACTCCTAGTTGGCGCCATTTTGCACGTGCTCTACGCTGAAGAGGACAAGACGCTAGCCCGCGTCGCCACCTTCCTGTCGGACCCGCAACGCTCGTTTGCCGCAACGCTACGGCGGATGATGACGACAAACCATCTCGGGACGGGGCATAACCCTCAGGTCCATCCCGTAGTGGCCTCGGCGGCTCGCGAACTCCTGAACAAGTCGGAAAACGAGCGCTCAGGCGTCCTCTCGACCGCCATGTCCTTTCTTGGGCTTTATCGTGATCCAACGGTCGCGGCGGCCACTTCGTCCTGCGACTGGCGCATCGCTGACCTAGTGGATGGAGAGCGACCGCTGTCGCTCTATCTGGTCGTGCCGCCTTCGGATATCTCGCGCACCAAGCCTTTGGTGCGACTGATCTTGAACCAGATCGGCAGGCGGTTGACGGAGCGTCTGGAGGGGGACCCGAAGAAGAGCCGTAAGCATCAGCTGCTCATGATGCTGGACGAGTTTCCGGCGCTCGGTCGCCTCGACTTCTTCGAAACGGCGCTCGCCTTCATGGCAGGTTATGGCATTCGCTCCTATCTGATCGCACAATCTTTGAACCAGGTTTCAAAGGCCTATGGCGAGAACAATGCTATTCTCGACAATTGCCACGTGCGAATTGCCTTTTCCTCCAATGACGAACGCACGGCCAAGCGCATCTCGGATGCCCTCGGCACCGCAACCGAACTTAGGTCGATGCGCAACTATGCGGGCCATCGGCTTGCGCCCTGGCTTTCACATGTCATGGTGAGCCGCCAGGAAACCGCGCGCCCGCTCCTGACGCCAGGCGAGGTGATGCAATTGCCGCCGTCAGACGAATTGGTCCTGGTTTCTGGGTTGCCGCCGATCCGCGCCAAGAAGCTGCGCTATTATCAGGATCAGAATTTCACAGATCGGGTGCTGCCTGCGCCGGTGCTGCACGACGGACCCTATGCGGACTGCCCTGCATCACGCCCGGACGGCTGGACTGGACAAGTGTGCAGCGTCGATAGCCGACTTGCTGCGGACGAGGAAAGCGCCGACGCGCCAGTTGAAGACGAGGGAGGCGTTCAGCAGCAACGCCATCCAAGCCTGCCCGAAGAAGACGTTGTTGTCTCTCAAGAGCCCGATCAGGCCGATCTGTACAAGCCCGCAGACGATGACAGCGAAGCGCTCGCGGACAAGCGTGTCATGGATCGGATTTCCACTGCGGCCCGCGCCTACGGTATCAACGAGGGCAGGGGCGACGATGTCATTCCCGGCTTCTGAAGTCCGCTGAGTTGCAGAGCGCACCTCAGCGTAGATAACGGCCATAAGCAATTTTGAGCGTCTGGCCGATGCTTCTCCCGTCGCCGGCGCAACGCCGGGCCGTCGGAACGAGCCGCATGAAGCCGCACCGCATTCGCCATCAGTTTCTGCTTGAGCCGGAGCTCAGCGAGAAACTGGACAACCTCAGTCGCGATCCGTCAACGACCAAATCAGCGATCGTGGCGAAGGCGATCGAGGCGTTCATCGAGCGGCGTGGCGAGAGCGAGTTCGATCGGCGCTACGGCGTAAGGCTTGACCGGCTCTCCCGCGATCTTGCCCACGTCAGGCGCGATTCCGAGGTGATCCTGGAGAGCCTGGCGCTCTTCATCCGCTTTTCGATCACCCTTCACGCCCACACGCCGGTCCCGGATCGGGCAACGCAGGCTATTGCCCAAGAGCGTTTCGAGAAATTCGTTGAGAAGGTCGGCCGCCAGATCGCTTCCGGCAAAAAGTCGCTTAGCAAAGACAATGGTGGGGGAGGGGAAGGATGAGCTCTCATCCCGAGGCCGACCACCGGCGGCGTGTCATGCTGCGCACCGCCATGGGTCCGGCAATCACCGAAGCCCTGGCCGATCCGTCCGTCATCGAGGTGATGGTCAATCCCGACGGCGCGCTGCGACTCGACCGGTTAGGCGAAGGTCGGGTCGATACCGACGTTCACATGCACCCGTCCGAGGCAGAACGTATCATCCGCCTGGTTGCTTCGCACGTGCGCGCCGAGGCGCACGCCGACAACCCGATCGTCAGTGCCGAATTGCCGTCTGGCGAACGCTTCGAAGGCCTGCTGCCACCTGTGGTGTTGGCGCCATGTTTTGCCATCCGCAAGCCCGCCGCGAAAGTCTACACCCTGGCCGACTATGTTGCCGAACGCATCATGCTGCCGCTGCAGGCCGATGCGCTGAAAAAGGCCGTCCGCGAGCGGCGCAACATGCTGATCGCCGGCGGCACTTCCTCGGGGAAGACAACACTCGCCAACGCTCTGCTGGCTGAAGTCGCCGAATGCGACGATCGGGTGATCCTGATCGAGGACACACGCGAACTGCAGTGCGCGGCCAGGGACTGCGTTGCCCTGAGAACAAGGCGGGGCTCGGTCACCCTTGCCGATCTCGTGCGCTCGACGCTGAGGCTCAGGCCGGACCGCATCATCGTGGGCGAGGTGAGGGGCGCGGAAGCGCTCGACATGCTGAAGGCATGGAACACCGGGCACCCAGGCGGCATCGCTACCGTACACGCCAATTCCGCGCGCTCGGCTCTCTATCGCATTGAGCAACTCGCCCAGGAAGCGGTGGTCACCGTTCCCCGCCGGCTCATCGCTGAGGCGATAGATCTGATCGTCTTCATAGCGGGACGCGGCTCGTCGCGCCACATCGACGCAATCGCCGAGGTCACCGGTCTCGACGGCAGCGGCGATTACGCCGTTGCCCCGCTCACGCTTTCGCAACTCCAGCAGCTTTGAAAGGCCTTCCTCATGCGCAAGAAGCTTCGCTTTCTTTCGTCCACAGCGCTCGCGTTTCTTAACACGGCCCCGGTTTATGCCGCCGGCTCCGGCATGCCGTGGGAGCAGCCGCTGCAGCAGATCCTGGAGTCCGTGCAGGGACCGGTCGCCAAGATCGTTGCGGTGATCATCATTATCACCACCGGCCTGACGCTTGCCTTCGGCGACACCGCCGGTGGTTTTCGGCGCCTGATTCAGATCGTCTTCGGTCTGTCAATCGCCTTCGCGGCATCGAGCTTCTTCCTCTCCTTCTTCTCCTTCGGTGGTGGGGCGCTCGTCTGATGGCCGCCGGGGAGCAGCATATCGAGGGCTTCGCAGTACCGGTCCACCGGGCGCTGACCGAGCCGATCCTGCTCGGCGGGGCTCCGCGCGCGGTGGCGATCCTCAACGGTACAGTGGCCGCGGCCATTGGCTTCGGCTTGCAGCAATGGATTGCTGGTCTGGTGCTTTGGATCGCAGGCCACTCGTTAGCGGTGTTTGCCGCAAGACGCGATCCGGACTTCGCCAGCGTGCTTGTGCGCCACCTACGTCTGAAGGGGTGGCTTGCATGCTGAACCTTTCGGAATATCGAAGCAAAGCCGACCGGCTTGCCGACCATCTACCCTGGGCTGCCTTGGTGGCGCCCGGCATCGTGCTCAACAAGGACGGCAGCTTTCAGCGGACGTTGCGGTTCCGCGGCCCGGATCTCGAAAGTGCGACGGAGGCTGAACTCGTCGGCATTTGCGCCCGGGCGAACAATGCTCTCAGACGCCTTGGCTCTGGCTGGGCATTGTTCTTTGAGGCCGAGCGCACAGAAGCGCTGGGCTATCCGAACTCGCATTTTTCCTGACGCCGCGTCGTGGCTGGTCGACGAAGAACGCCGCGCTGCTTTCGAGGGGAAGGTAGCGCACTACGAGAGCCGCTATCATCTGACCTTGGTGTTTATGCCACCGCCGGACGCCCAGGCGCGCGCAGAAAGCGCGCTCGTCGACTCTCATTATTCCCGAGGAGAAAGAGACTGGCGCCAGGATCTGGCGAGGTTCCGTGACGAGACCAACCGCGTGCTCGATCTCTTCTCGGGTTTCATGTCCGAAGTACGCGTCCTCGATGATGCTCAGACGTTGACCTACCTCCACGGCACGATTTCGCCTCGTCGCCATCCTATCATGGCCCCGGAAACGCCGATATATCTGGATGCAATCCTGGTCGATGCGCCGCTTACCGGTGGCCTGGAGCCGATGCTGGGTGAGCAGCATCTTCGCACACTGACCATCCTCGGCTTTCCGAACCTCACCCGGCCCGGAATCCTCGATACCCTCAATCATCAGGATTTCGCCTATCGCTGGATGACGCGCTTCATTCCGCTCGAGAAAACGGAAGCCACGAAGACGCTGACGCGATTGCGCCGGCAGTGGTTTGCCAAGCGCAAATCGATCGTGGCAATCCTACGCGAGGTCATTACCAACGAGCCGGTCCCGCTTGTCGATAACGATGCCGACAACAAGGCGCTCGATGCCGACGAAGCCCTTCAGGCATTGGGCGGTGATCATGTGAGTTTCGGCTATCTCACCACCACCGTGACGGTGTGGGGCGAGGATCGCCAAGCCGCTGCAGAGAAGCTTCGCGCGGTCGAGCGCATCATCAATGGGCTCGGCTTCACCACGATCCGAGAAGGCGTCAATGCGGTCGAGGCTTGGCTCGGCTCATTGCCTGGCCATGTCTACGCTAACGTTCGCCAACCGCTCGTTCATACATTGAACCTTGCCCATCTCATGCCGCTGTCGTCGGTTTGGGCCGGTCCTGCGACAAACGAGCATCTCGCGAAAGTCACCCAAACCGAAGCGCCACCGCTTTTCGTTGCCGAGACCAGTGGGTCGACACCGTTTCGGCTTTCCACCCACGTCGAAGATGTCGGCCACATGCTGGTTGTTGGTCCGACCGGCGCCGGCAAGTCGGTTCTGCTTGCTCTGATTGCTCTGCAGTTCAGGCGCTATGCCGGCGCCCAGGTTTATGTCTTCGACAAAGGCAATTCGGCCCGTGCTGCAACACTTGCCATGGGTGGAGAACACCACGCGCTAGGAGCGGACGGTTCCCTTGCCTTTCAGCCACTGCGCAGCATCAACGACCAGGCTAGCCGAAGCTGGGCGGCCGAATGGATCGCCAGCCTTGTTGCCCACGAGAACGTCACCGTCACGCCGGAGGTGAAGGAGGCTATTTGGTCAGCGCTGGCCAGCCTTGCCACCGCGCCGGCGCAGGAACGCACACTGACCGGTCTTTCGGTCCTGCTTCAATCCAATGCGCTGAAGACCGCATTGATGCCCTACACGCTCGACGGTCCCTTCGGCCGCCTGCTCGATGCCGATCATGATGGGCTGGCCTTGTCGGATGTGCAGTGTTTCGAGACCGAGGAGTTAATGCACAGCCAAGGCGCTTTGCTGCCGGTGCTTACCTATCTGTTCCAGCGACTTGAGGAACGGTTCGACGGACGGCCCACGCTGATCATGCTCGACGAGGCGTGGGTCTATCTCGACAATCCGCTGTTCGCCGCCCGCATCCGCGAATGGCTGAAGGTGCTGCGAAAGAAGAACGTGTCGGTTGTCTTCGCTACGCAGTCGCTGGCTGATATCGCGGGCTCTGGCATAGCGCCGGCAATCATCGAAAGCTGCCCGCAGCGCATTTTCCTTCCCAATGATCGTGCCGTGGAACCCCAGGCGCGCACAGCCTACGAGCGCTTCGGTTTAAGCGAGCGGCAGATCGAATTGATCGCCCGCGCCACGCCGAAGCGTCAGTATTATCTGCAATCGCGCCGCGGCAACCGTCTGTTCGAGCTCGAGCTTGGCCCCATCGCTCTTGCGCTTTGCGGTGCTTCCGATCCGGCCACGCAGACTCTGATCGACAGGATCATGTCCGAAGACGGGCAAGGCAGCTTTGCCTCGCAGTTCCTGATCGCGCGCGGCCTCGATTGGGCCGGCGAACTTCTCAAGCAATTCCCTCAACCAGACAAGGAGCAATTCTCATGATGCGGCGACGCCTTCTCTCCGGCCTGATCACCGTTTCCCTGATCGCCAAGCCTATGGCCGACTATGTGCAGCCCGCGTACGCCCTTATCGTGTTCGATCCGTCCAATTATGCGCAGAACGTGCTGACGGCCGCGCGCGCATTGGAGCAGATCAACAACCAAATCCAGTCGCTGCAGAATCAGGCGACCATGCTGCAGAACATGGCGCGCAATCTTCAGCGTCTGGATTTCTCTTCCGTTGGCCAACTCACCGGTTCGCTCCATCGCATCGACGGCTTGATGGACCAGGCGAGTGGCCTCAGCTTTGATCTGGGCAAGCTTCAAGACCAGTGGCGCAGCCAATATCCGGAAAGCTACGACGCCACGATCAAAGTCAGCGATGTGGCGAGTGCTGCGCGGGAGCGTTGGCAAACCGCCATGCAGGCGTTCCGCCAGACCATGGGTGTCCAGTCGCAAATCGTCGAGAACGTCCGCGCCGACGGCGATCTGCTCGCCGATCTCGTCAACCGCAGCCAAGGGGCGGCCGGTGCGCTTCAGGCAAGCCAGGCCACCAACCAGCTGATGGCGCTTTCGACAAAACAGCAGATGCAGATCCAGACGCTGCTCGCAACGCAGTTTCGAGCTGAGGCCGAGGATGCCGCCCGCAAGGCCCAGTCAGACGAAGCCGCCCGCGAGATGACGAAGCGGTTCTTGGGTACCGGCTCGGCTTATCCCGGCAATTAATCACGAGTTCATCACGACGAGAAAGGCAGCGGCATGAACGACCTTGGCGTCATCGATCGCTTCATGGAGACCTTCATCCGCTACATCGACAGCGGGTTCGGTCTGCTATCGGGCGACCTCGCCTTCCTCACTACCATTCTGATCGGCATTGACATCACACTTGCCGGCCTGGCGTGGGCGCTCGGCGACGAAACCAGCGTTCTCGGCCGGCTTGTCCGCAAGGTGCTCTATGTTGGCGTCTTCGCCTTCATTCTGAACAATTTCAAGAACCTCGCCGATATCGTTTATCGTTCTTTTGCCGGTCTCGGGATTAAGGCGTCGGCCGGCAATCTGTCGGCAGACAATCTCTTGCGCCCGGGCCGCATTGCCGCGACCGGTTTCGAAGGTGCTTGGCCAATGCTTGACCAAGCCAGTCAGCTCCTGGGCTTCCCGGAAATCTTCGGCAACGCACTGACCATCTTCGTGCTGCTGATGGCCTGGTTCCTGGTTATCATCGCCTTCTTCATCCTTTCCATCCAGCTTTTCATCACCATCCTAGAGTTCAAGCTCACCACGCTGGCAGGTTTTGTTTTGGTTCCATTCGCACTTTGGAACCGTTCAGCGTTCCTGGCCGAACGCGTGCTCGGCCATGTTATCTCGTCAGGCATCAAGGTGATGGTGCTCGCCGTCATTGTCGGTATCGGCTCCACGCTCTTCGGGGAGTTCGCTTCCGCATTGCAAGGCAAGGAGCCGGATCTTGCCGGTGCCATGTCCCAGGTACTGGGCGCACTGGCACTGCTTGGCCTTGGCATTTTTGGGCCGGGGATCGCGTCGGGTCTTGTCTCAGGCGCACCGCAGCTTGGGGCGGGCGCCGCCCTCGGCACGACCGCGGCGGCAGCGGGTGTATCACTCGTTGCTGGAGGCACAGCATTTGCTGGCGCGCGTATGGCAACCAGCGGCGGTCTCGCCGCCATCCGAGCCGGCACAACAATGGGATCGGCTGCTTCCACGTCATGGCAGATCGGGCGCGCAACCTCGCCCGACGCTGGCCTCTCCGGTGTGGCTGCTGGAATGCATGGTGTAACCAGTGCAGCTGGCGGCGCCGCTATACGCATAGCGCGATCCGCCACTGCAAGTGTTGGGCGCAACGCCGATGCCGGGCGCGATGCCGCGTGGACCGCGACCGGCGGCGCGCCGACAGCGTCAATGACCGAACGCTCTGCCGGTTCGGCCACTGTTTCGGCGCCGACGTGGGCAAGGCGCCTACGTTCTGAACAGACCGCCCGGGCAAATCGCCACGCTGCCATGCAAGCTGTCCGAGACGGAGACCGGCCGGGAGGCAGCGCCAACCCCTCTCTCAACGACAAGGATGACTAGATGCTCTTCAAGCGACCCGTGCACCGTTACGGCAAAACACCCGAACCGGTCACGCCGTATCAAAAAGCCGCCCAACTGTGGGACGAGCGCATCGGCTCATCTCGACTGCAGGCCAGGAACTGGCGGATCATGGCCCTTGGCTGCCTGGCCTTGGCGACCGGGCTTTCCGGCGGACTCGTATGGCAGTCGATGCAAAGCCGTGTCGTGCCTTATGTCGTCGAGGTCGATGGCTTCGGCGAGACGCGCGCCGTCGCGCCGGCGGTCCGGAATTATGAGCCCTCGGATGCTCAGATCGCCTGGCATCTCGGCCGCTTCATCCAGAATGTCCGTTCCGTTTCCACCGATCCGGTTTTGGTTCGGCAGAACTGGTTGGCAGCGTACGACTTTGCTAGCGATCGCGCAGCGCTCTTCCTCAACGAATACGCCAAGGCGAACGACCCCTTCGGTCAGATCGGAACGCGCAGTGTTTCGGTACAGGTCACCAGCGTGGTCAGAGCCTCCGAAAGTTCATTCCAGGTCAAATGGACCGAGCAGGTGTTTGAGCGCGGAAGCCTTGCCAGCACGATGCGCTGGACTGCGATCCTCACGATCGTGATCCGCTCGCCAAGCAATACGGATCAGCTGCGCAAGAATCCGCTCGGCGTCTTCATCAATGCCATTGAC